>CAYWSS010000689.1:0-3411 GCA_964460505.1 uncultured Caldilineaceae bacterium
TTTGGGGCGACCACAAGGGTTCGCCCCTACAAAATTCAAAATGTTTTTCTGAACATCTATAACCCGCAAACATTCAATTGAAAATTTTTGAGAAGGCGGCAGTTTGGTTAAGCTTACCAGATTAAAGCAAAATCAACTACCCCCAAACGGAGGGGATTGATACCTGTCATTTGGGAGGGTAAAAAACGACCATCGTCTGTATCTGTTCAGCCGGGCGCAGTTCCTCTCAACTCCAGGTACGGTACAGGTTATTTTAGCCACGAATTAGCACCAATTGCACAAATTAAAAATTAGAAAATGAGTGTTAATTCGTGTTAATTTGTGGCCGGTTTTTGGTTACAGCCTGTCACTTGACCAGCCCTAACCGGATGGCCTTGACCGCGGCCTGGGTGCGGTCAGAAACATCGAGTTTTTGGAAAATAGTTTGCAGGTAACTTTTTACCGTGCCGGTACTCAGCGTGAGCATTCGGGCAATGCCCTGGTTGGTCAACCCTTCCACCAGCAGACGAAGCACATCCATTTCGCGGGGGGTGAGCGGTTCCGGCAGGACAGGGGTATCGGCAGGCAGATTATCAAACGGCTCGTCCAAATCGCGCAATACAGTCTGCAAAAACTCGCGGTCTACGCGAGAATCGCCCCTGGCAACGGCCCGTACGGTCACCAGCAGTTCTTCACGGGGAATATCTTTTAGCACAAAACCGGCTGCTCCGGCAGCCAGCGCCCGCAGCAGGTAGGCGGTGCTGCGATAGGTGGTGATGATGATCACGCGCGCGGCAGCGTTGAGGTTATTGATAGCCTGCAGCGCGTCAAGGCCATCTATGTCCGGCATCCGAATATCCATAAGCACTACGTCCGGCGATAGTTGTTCTACCATGGCTACCGCCTCACGGCCACTACCCGCCTCGCCAATCACCTGCACATCGGGCGCGGTGAGCATGCTGCGCAACCCTTCGCGCACCATTGGATGGTCATCGACTACCAGCACCGTAACTTTTTGGTTGGAATCGTCGGTCATTTTTCCTCCACGGCGTACAGCGGAATATGGGCAATAATTTTGGTACCGTCTCCGGGTTGGCTTTCAATCTTCAAGTCACCGTCCAGGAGCATCGCCCGCTCGTGCATCCCTGTCAGGCCAGAATGCCGGCGCCCATCGGTCAGCGTGTCGATGTTGAAGCCATGCCCCCAATCGCGCACCTCCAACAGCAGATACCCCTCGTCAATGTGCAAAGAAACGCGCACGCGCCGGGGGTTGGCGTATTTGCGAGCATTGGTCAGCGCTTCCTGGGCAATGCGAAAGATAGCAGTTTCTACCGCCGGGTTTAGTTTAACATGCTCCAGGTCTGCCACAAATTCAAGCTGCCATTCTTCCAGTTCACTGAGTTCGGTGGCGTACTGGCGCAGACCGGAAACCAGGCCAAAATCCTCCAGCGTGGCCGGGCGCAATTCAGATACTACCCAGCGGGCCTCTTTGATAGCCTCGCGCACTCTGGCCTGTCCCCTTTGCAGTTCTGCGCCGGCCTGTTGATCCAGCCCATTGGCCAACGCCGCCAGGGTATCCAGGTGCATATTGGCGCTCAGCAGCAGTTGGGTGAGACCATCGTGCAAATCCAGGCCGATCAGTCGCCGCTCTTCCTCTTGAACGTGCGAGAGTTGCTCGGCCAGCTTGCGCAGCCGGGCTTCGCGCACAGCCAGCCGCTCGTACAGCCGGGCGTTTTCCAGGGCAATCGCAGCTTGATCAGACAACAAGCCCAAAATTCGCAGGTTGTCTTCGCTGAATGAGGCGCGGTCATTAAGCGAGACACCCATCACCCCAAAAACCTGTTCTCCCTGCTTTAACGGAAAGGCTGCCGCCGCTTTAACCCCCCACGTTCGCGCTTCCGGGGTGGTGTAGAGGGAGTGCTGCGCAGCGTGGTTGATAACCTGCGGCCGGCCGGTTTGGGCGGCGGTGGCGGCGATGCCATCCTCTCGCGGAAGGCGCGGGGGCGGACCTTCAACGCTGTCGGCGCTGGAGCTGGCGACAAATTCCAGTTGTTGCCGGTTGTATACAAAGATGCGCACTTCAGCAGCGTTAACCAGCCGCAAGGCGCTGGAAGCGATGGTCTCCAATACCCGATCTGGGTCGAGGGTGCTGGTCAGTTGCAGGCTGACTTGACGCAACGCTTCCAGTTCCGATAGACGTTCGGTCAGATGGCGTTCGCGCATAGCCAGGTCAGATATCATCACATTGAACGCCTCGGCCAGTTGGCTCAACTCATCGCGGCCGGAAAGTTTTACCGGTTCAGACAGGTCGCCTTGCGCTACGCGGTCCGCGCCACGCGCCAAGGCCCCAATACCCTTGTCAATCCGCCGCAGTAGAGGCCAGGTGACCACCCCGGCTATGACCGAAGCAATGACCGCCACAAACAAGCTGCTGCCAATTGCCAGATTCATGGCGGCAGCCAGTTGCTGCCGCGTGGCGGCCAGGTTTTGGGCGGCGTGAGGTTGAATCTGGCCAACCAGCACTTCATCACCGGCTTGATGGAGTATGCCGGCAAAGGTGGCAAACTGTTGCTGTTGCCGGTCGCGTCCGCGCATCAGGAAGGTGCCGGTAATTTTGATCTGGTTGAAGAGGTTGCCGATGTAGTCGCTCCAAAATTGCTCCTCTGGAGTTTGGACCAGTGATTTAAAAATATTGTGATGATGCCGAAAACCAATAACACCTTCACCAAACCGTACCGTTTCAGCGGCATCGGACGAGGCCAGATAAGAAGCAATGGCCAGCGACATCTCGTTTAGATACTCTTGCATACCGCTAACCGCATTTTGGTAAATGGTGTCATCCTCGGGCCGCCCCACCCGTACCTGGTGCGCCAAAAAAGCGTTGAGTTTAACTTCGGCCTCCTCAATGTATAGCAGCGACAAGTCCTGGGCATCACGCAAGCGAATCAGATCAGCGGCAATGGCATGGGCCTGCCGGCGAGTCAGCGACAGGTCGGCGGCCCAACTTTGTTCACGGGGTGTTGTTGCCCCGGCCTGGTAACTGGCTACATCAGTTTCAAAATTTTGCAGCAGATCTCGAAACTGGGCCTTTAAGCCGGGAACGCCCTCCATCAAGTAACGATACAGGGCCGCCTCGGAGTCGCGCAGGCGAGCTTGCATCTGCACGGCCAGCAGTTGATCTTCCACATCGGCGGCAATGGCCGGCAGCGCGCCGGTGATGGTTTGGGCCAAAAAACTGAGCGCCAGTAAATTTACCAGCAAGGCCAACCCCAAAAACAATACCAACAACAACAAACTTCTTCTGATACGCATCTTTACTATCCCATTTTGTGTATATGATGAAGACCTGTCATTATACATGCATTAAGGCGAGTCTGCTAGCAGCTTGTCGGAGAAAGACCTCGCGGGTTTCTCATAGGGTCTTTATGTCCA
>CAYWSS010000690.1:0-3406 GCA_964460505.1 uncultured Caldilineaceae bacterium
CTATCCCCCCCCATACACCAACCCCGGTCCCGGCCACGGCAACCTCTGCCCCAACCCCAACCATTGCACCCCTATTATCCGCCGTCACGCGCACCCCTGCTCCCCCGGAGGTCAGAGTTGGCCCCATTAAATTTGCAACCGAGGTGTCCGATAAACTTGAAGCCGTCAACGCCACCGACGTGTTTCAAGATGGTGTGTCTAAAATCTACGCGGTTTTCCCCTTTCGGGGAATGACACAGGGGTTAGAGTACACCGTAATCTGGTACAAAAACGGGTCTGAAATTGCTCGCGATGAAGGACAATGGGAATGGGGAAAACAAGGCAATTTCTTTACCTTTGTCGGCCCCCGGGGAAAAGGGTTGTACAAACTGGAACTTTACATCCACGACACCGTTGTAGCCACCAAAATTTTTGAAATAATAAAATAACGCGGCTCATGTTCAGTACAAGTGACCGGCACTTTAGAGGTAGTAACCCCGGTTGCCTTCAACAAGTTCAGGCTGCGCGTCGTTGCCTGAGCTTGTCGAAGGCGATGTCAGGAGTAGGGGGAGTGAACGATTACTTAGACTTTTGCACTTGTTCCAGACATAAGCCAATAACGCTAAAATTCCAAAGGTAATTCTCGCTACCCGACATCTGGGTAGATTCACCTTCCTGAAAGCCCGGTCTGAAACCGAGCTTTCAGAAAGGTTTGTCGGGTAACGAAAAGGTAATTTACCGATGCCGCTTTTGTCGCAACTGGGGCTGGCCTGGATATTGGGCATTGTTGTGGCCCGCTGGTTAAATATACCCTGGCCCGTCGTTTTATTTTTAATTGTTCCCGGTCTGGGGGCACTTTTTCTTTACCGTGATTCGTCACGGTTCAAAATTGCGGCCATACTATTGCTGGCATGTGTGGCCGGTGCGTTTCGATTCAGCTTTTTTCAACCCGTCATTGATAAAACCCACATTGCCTTTTACAACGATTCCCCCGCCCCGTTAAAAATAACCGGCCTGGTTGTGGGCGAACCCGATGTCCGCGACCACCACATCAACCTCCGCTTGCAAGCCGAAACAATCCGGCAAGCCGATTCGGCTCGCCCGGTTGAAGGGGTGGTACTGATCCGCGCCCCCCGCTATCCTGAAAGATTTTACGGCGACCGGCTGACTGTGACCGGCCAACTGGAAACGCCACCGGTGTTTGAGGATTTTTCCTACAAAGATTATCTGGCCAGATTTGGCATCCACGCAATGGTTCGCCGCCCCCATATTAAACTGCTTAAAAGCGGTCAGGGCAATCTGTTTTGGGCCGCACTGTACGCCTTTAAAGCCCGCGCCTCACAAACCATCAACCAGATTCTGGCCGAACCCTACGCCTCGCTGCTTAACGGCATCCTGCTGGGAATAGAAACCGGCATCCCCCGCGATCTCTACGAAAAATTTAATCTGACCGGCACCTCCCACATTATCGTTATCTCCGGCAGCAACATTTCGGTGGTTGCGGCTATTTTGCTCCTTCTTGGGCAGCGCATCATCGGCAAGCGGTATGCCCCACTGCCGGCTATTATTGGTATCATTCTTTACACCTTTCTGGTGGGCGCCGACGCCGCCGTCAGCCGGGCGGCGGTTATGGGCATAGTTTTTGTATTTGCCATTTGGGTTGGACGCCCCGGTCTGGCCATCAACTCGCTATTTGCCTCCGCCATTGTTTTGACTGTGCTCAACCCGCTCATCTTGTGGGATGTGGGCTTTCAGCTCAGTTTTATGGCTACGCTCGGCTTGATTGTGCTGGTGCCGCCGCTGGAACATTTTGCTTTTGCCACGCTGCAACGCCATCTCAAAACCGAACACGCAGGGTTGTCGATGGCCTTGCTCACCGAACTGGTAATCATTACCCTGGCCGCACAAATTATCACCGGCCCCCTGATTGTGTACCACTTCGGTAGACTCTCGCTGGTGAGTTTGCTTTCAAACTTGCTGATTTTGCCGGTGCAACCCCCAATTATGATTGTGGGCGGCCTGGCCACCTTGCTGGGAATGGTGTGGCTGCCGTTGGGTCAAATATTAGGCTGGCTGGTGTGGCTGCCGCTGGCCTGGTCGGTGTGGGTTGTGGAATTAACGGCCGGTATTCCCTTCGCCTCGCTTAATTTGGGGTCCTTTCCATTTTGGCTGCTGCTGCTTTTTTACGCAGCGCTGGCGGCAGGTATCTGGTGGCTCAAACAGCCGCACCAAAACGACACCACCCGGTCCCATTTTCGAATACCGGAATTGGGCACCGTCAGCACCCGCCTGTGGGTGGGGGGCGCTGGAGTCACCATGCTGCTGGTCTGGCTGGCCGTTCTTTCTCTGCCCGATGGCCGGTTGCACGTGGCATTTCTGGACGTAGGTCAGGGCGATGCCATCCTCATTACCACCCCGGACGGGCGGCAAATCTTAATTGACGGTGGCCCTTCCGCCACCGACCTCAACTGGCGGCTGGGGCAGGAAATGCCCTTTTGGGACAAAACGCTGGAAATGGTCATCAACACCCACCCGGACGCCGACCATCTGGGCGGGCTGGTATCGCTGCCGGAACGATATCAGGTAGACCAGGTGTTAGGGCCTGATGTGGGCGCCACCAGCCAACTGTACCGGAAATGGGAAGCCGAATTGGCCGATGCAGCTTTGCCATTACAAGTTGGCTGGGCCAACACCCAACTGGCGCTGGGAGCCGGCATCACCGCCACCATCATCAGCCCCGGCCCAAACACCAGCGCCATTGATAAGCCTAACAATCACTCTGTGGTACTGCGCCTGCAATTTGGGCAGGTTAGCTTTTTACTGCCGGGCGACATCGAATCGCCGGTTGAACGGGCTTTGGTGCAAAACGGCACACCACTGGAGGCTACTGTGCTGAAAAGCCCGCACCACGGCAGCAAAACATCGTCAGAAGCGAAGTTTTTAGAGGCAGTCAAGCCACACCTGGTTGTCATTTCCGTGGGCGCAGACAACCGCTTTGGCCACCCCTCGCCGGAGGTGTTGGAGCGATATGCCGAACACGGCCTAACGGTACTGCGCACAGATCAACGCGGCACCATTGAACTTGTCTCCGATGGAGAGCGGTTGTGGGTGGACACCGCCCGCTAATTAAATTTACTCAGCGCCCGTCTGTCCGGCGATGATGCGCATTGTGCGGCGCTGGCCCAGGCTATGCAAACCATGCCGGCGTGGGTTAAGACACTCCGGCAATTTCAGCTTTGCCCATTGTCCAGAAACTTAACATCGCTTGCCTTAACGCCGGAATAGGGTAAAATAAATTGTGCTGACTATTGAGCCAAAATTATCAGGAGTTATCATGACCCTGCGGGACACCACCAAGAATAAAAATGAGGGGGGACACCCCCCAAGCCCCCCGGTCTGCGACGCTATTTACAGGAGAACTTAAATT
>CAYWSS010000691.1:0-3404 GCA_964460505.1 uncultured Caldilineaceae bacterium
AGCGCAGTGGAGTGCCGCCCTTACCGCCACTCCACTGCGCTGCGTGGCTCACTACAAACATTGCGTGGCCGTTATTAAGCTCGTAGTCAGGTTCGCAGCGCAATGGAGTGCCGCCCTTACCGCCACTCCACTGCGCTGCGTGGCTCACTACAAACATTGCGTGGCCGTTATTAAGCTCGTAGTCAGGTTCGCAGCGCAATGGAGTGCCGCCCTTACCGCCACTCCACTGCGCTGCGTGGCTCACTACGAACAGCACGTGGTCGGCTACGAACATCCTGTTTTTATGAGGAGAAAAATATGAACACCGACGTATCAAATCAACTCTTGCAGTATATGCTGGCCGCAGACCGCAAAGCGGCCAACGCGCTGGTAGATGAATGGGCCGGCGTTCATGATGGCTATGGACAGGCTGTAAATAGCCTTCTGGAACCGGCCCTGAATGCCTTTGGCCGGCTGTGGGCCACCGATGATGATGTCAACCTGGCTCAGGGTTATGTATCGGCCAAGATTGCCGAGGATGTGATGTCCAAAGCTCTGGCCGAACGTCCGGCAGACGCCGGCCCCGTCCGGCAAAAAGGGCCGGTGATCATCGGTAATATCGAAGACGATTACCACGCCCTGGGCCGGAAGATGGTGGGTACTTTTTTGCAGGCCGATGGCTGGGAGGTGGTTGATTTGGGAAATGACGTGCTGCCGGGAGAATTTGTTGATCGGGCTGTTGCAGCCGGCGCAAAGGTCATTGGGGCGTCGGCGATGATGTATGTGAACGCGATCAATATTAAGAATTTACGCAATGAAATTGATCGCCGCAGCCTGGCCGGAAAAATTCAACTGGCAGTTGGAGGCGCAATTTTTGTGCTGCGCCCGGAATTGGTGGCCGAAGTCGGCGGCGACGGCACGGCCAAAAATGCCCTGGCCGCACCCGCTTTGATGGAGCAACTGTGGCAAAAAGCAGAAGCGATGGGGAGGATGAAATGAACAGTCTTGAACGAGTATCCGGAACCCTGGCCGGAAAACCAACTGACCGGCGGGCGATTAGCCTGGTCTTAAGCCTTTACGGGGCAAAGTTAACCGGCTGCCCGCTGGCGGAGTATTACCATGACCCGGCGGCCTATGCCCGCGGACAGGTTGCTGTTAGAGAGACGTTTCAACCTGACATACTCTTTGGCCCATTTGCCTTGCCGTTGGAAGGAGCCGCTTTTGGCAGCCGGGTGCGTTTTTACCAAAATCAGGCGCCCAACCTGGTCCGGCCAATCCTTGATTCGGCGGCTGAACTGGAGCACCTACCCCTGCCCGATATTGAAAGCCACCCCCACCTGCTCTACTTTCAGGAAACCATCCGGCAAATGGCCGCAGAACACGGCGATGAAGTTCCCATTGCGGCCATTGCCCTTAATCCGGTTGACTTGCCCATTATGCTCCTGGGCATAGGCGGCTGGTTAGAAACAATGCTGTTTGATGAAGCGGGGACGCGCCGCATGTTAGATATAACCATTCCCTTTTTTGTGCGGCGGGTGAACGCCCTGTTGGCGGCAGGCGCGGCTTTTGTGGTTATGCCGGCGGCCTTTGCCAACCCGTCAATTGTTACCCGAGACCTGATTACCGGCGTGGCTTTGCCCGCCCTGCAAACCGCTTTTGCTCAGGTTGCCGGGCCGCTGGTCATCCACTCCGGCGGCGCGCCGCTGGCCAGGTTTCTCGATTTGTTTGCCGGGTTGCCCAATGTAGCGGCTTTTGTTCTTAACGGTAAGGATGACCCGGCCCTGGCCCGGCAAAAAGTAGGGCCTGACGTCACCTTGATTGGAAACATAGAAGGGCCGGCCCTGCTATACCGGACAGCCGCAGAGATTCAAGCTGATTGCGTGTCTTTGCTAACCGCCTGCCGGAATGATCCCCGCTTTATTTTGGGTTCCTCTGCGGCGGATATTGCCTACGATACCCCGCCGGCGCACATCCGGGCGTTTTGTTGGGCCGCGGAGGCGGCTGCCACCACGGAGGCAATATGAACCCCGCAGACCCCAGAACTATTTGTATTGCCTGCGCCATCTTTCGCAGCGAACTGGAAGCGCTGCGCGAGCGCCATGATTTTAACCTGCCCACGCGCTATCTGGCCTCTATGCTGCACCTGGAACCGGAGAAACTTGAGCAGAAATTGGAAACGCTTTTGCAAAACACCCAGACAGACGGCAGCCAGGTGCTGCTCTTGTACGGAGACTGCCACCCCTACATGCACGAACAGACGCAAAGAGCTGGCGTAAGCCGGATCCACGGCCTCAACTGCCCCGAAATTTTGTTGGGACGGGAGCAATACCGCATACTGCGGAAAGAAGGCGTCTTTTTCCTGATGCCGGAATGGACCATTCGCTGGAAAGATATTTTCCAAAATGAACTGGGGCTAAACACCGAGGTGGCCCGGGACTTTATGCAAGACCTGCACACCCGGCTGCTATACCTGGATACCGGGACTATTCCGATTCCCACTGACCACCTTGAGGCAGTTTCTGAATTTACCGGCTTGCCCTGGGACATTTTGCCGGTATCGACCGGGCCTTTGTTAGAGGCAATCCGGGCGGCGCTGGAGAGAGTTTTGTAAGTAGTGGGCCACGTAGCGTAGCAGAGTGGTACTTAACGATACTTCGCTACGCTGCGTATCCCACTACTAACAACCTTATTTTATACAAGGGGATAAATGCAGATGACAAATAATCTTAAAGCCATACAACAAACGCAATCGCCCGCGTTTCACAATATGGCCTTTGATATTTTGGAAAGCACCTTAAGAGATGCGGGGGACCCCGGGGCCTTAAACGTAAATCTGGTTAAGCAAATGCGCGAGTTGAGTGGGGCGCGCACCGTGGTCTTGTTTCGTTACCGGCAGCCTTCAAATGGAGGCGATTACGAAATTATTTCTGTAGACCCGGAGCGCCGCCGCAGGCGGGTAGATACACCCCATTTTGCCCGGCTGGCCGCCCTGACGCTCAAGGTTGACGCTCCCATCCTTTGGGGAACAAAACAGGGGCCGGTCGGGGCCAAAGAAGTGCCGTCCGAAATAGACTACGGTTTGTCCATTGTCGCCCCGCTTAAGATTGGACCGGAGAGCGTAGGGGGCCTGCTGCTGCTTGATCTCCCGGATGAACATAGTATTGACCAGGTGGTGAATGTGCTGGGCATGCTGTCTACAGTAGTTGCGCTTGTGTTTCACAATGCCTTGCTGTACAAGGATCAGGAAGCGGTTATTGAAGCCCGTACCCGCGAGCTGGCAGAGGCAAATGAGGCCCTGCAAAACCTCAACGCCGAACTGGACGAGCGCGTGCGTGAGCGCACGGAAAGATTGAACATACTGGTTAACGCAATGGCCGGGCGCGAAGTGCGCATGGCCGAACTGAAAAAGGTTATCAAAAAACTGC
>CAYWSS010000692.1:0-3397 GCA_964460505.1 uncultured Caldilineaceae bacterium
TTAGTGGCAGATAATACGTTTTTTATAGAGCGATCCTGCAAACTACCAGAGAGCCTCGGGGGTTAATATCCAGGATTGAACCAATCTAAAAAACCCGTTGGAACCGAAAGAATTCAAACACCTTTTAATAACAAAATGGTGTTTACAGTTTTTAGCAGGATAATTAAATCCAGCCGCACCGATTGGTGTTTAATGTAATACAAATCGTACCGCAGCTTCTCCAGCGCATCTACCACCGAATTGCCGTAATCGTAATTTACCTGCGCCCAGCCGGTTAACCCCGGTTTCACCGTTAATCGCGTCCGGTAAAAGGGAATCTCCGCCTGCAATTGAGAAATAAACTCCGGGCGTTCGGGCCGGGGGCCAATCAAGCTCATTTCGCCGCGCAAGACATTAAAAAGCTGCGGCACTTCGTCCAGGCGGGTTCTGCGCAAAAAGCGCCCCACCCGGGTAACCCGCGCATCGTACTTTTCTGCCCATTTTGCCTCGCCGTCTTTTTCGGCGTCCACCACCATCGAGCGTAATTTTACCAATTCAAATTCCAGCCCCCCCCGCCCAATCCGCTTCTGCCGGTAAAAGACAGGGCCGGGGGAGTCGATGAGTATGGCCGCGGCCAGCACCGGAAACATCAGCGCAAACACCAGCAGGCCCGTAAAGGCAATGGCAATATCCAGCAGCCGCTTGATGATGCGAAAAGTAAGATTTTGCCCGTTGTTGCTTAACGGCAACACCACAAACCAATTATCTCCCACATGCTCCACCGGCACCCGGTCAGTCAGGTGTTCGTACAAATCCGGCATGGTCGATACCCGAATTCCCTGTTCGTGGCAGGCCATCACGGCGGCCAAAACCCGGCCCGGCACATCCCGATTGATGGAGAGCACAATATCGGTGGCCCGTTTGGTTTGCGCCAGAACGGGCAAATCGGCTGTGAGGCCAACCACGGAAACCCCTTCTACGACCTCCCCCTGTTTCGATGGGTCATCATCCACAAATCCCACCAGCTCAAAATGGGCCGCGGCCCAATCATTGAGCGTTTTGGCAATGGTTTTTCCGCCCCACCCGGCGCCTACCACAATGACCCGGCGCTTAAATGCCGATACAAATACCGAGCTGTACACCCGGCGCCAAATCAAGAGCAAAATGGGTGAAATAATTGTAAAATAACCAACAAAATGCCGGGGCAGCGACCAGGGCGGCAGCAGGGCATAAATGAGCAGGTACAGCACAAAAACCTGGAGAACCGTTTTAACAATAGCAAAAAAGCTGGTGGCAGAATCGGAGGCTACGCGGGGGCGATAGGCATCGTTGGCGGTGGCCAAAATAAAATAAAGCAGCGTTACGCCCAAAAACCAGGGGCTGTATTCCAGGATTAACCGGAGGGAGAATACCCACTGCGATTTCCGGGCGCCCAGCCACAGCCCAAACAACAGGGCAATCAGCACAAGCATTCCATCCACCACCATTAGAATGCCTTTGTGCTCGGCCAATTGCACGGAAAATGTGCGCCGGTGAGTTTGGGTGATTTCAGCGCTCTGCAACGTCCCCTTTTTTACCATCATTTGCTTACCCAGCCCAGTGACCCGGTTGTCCCTCTTTACAAAATACGCAGTACTGTACCATCATCAATTGGGGAACTTATTTAATTATCGTTTCTTATTTAGCAACGGCTTTAAACGCAACCCGCGCCAGGCCATCCCAAAATCCCATTCCCCAGGCGAAATGAATGGCGCCAAATACAACCGGCAGGATGGGAAGATATTTCCAACCACTCCGCTTGGCTGTAATTGTACTCGCGAGTAAATTTGCCGGCAAATAGCTGCCGGCCACAACTCCAAACAACAGAAATGTGGATGGCCAAACCAGGGTCAAAATCAAACTAAAGAAAAACATCGCCACAAATAATGGAGCCACCGTTTGCCGCCAACGCAGCGAAGCCGGATGTTTTTGCAGCGCTCGCACTTTCCAGCGGCCGTAGCGGTAATATTGTCGCCATAATGCCGGCAGAGAAACGCGAGGGGTGTACGTTGAATTAATAGAGGGACTCAACAGAATTCTTCCCCCCGCTTGCCGCAACCGGTAATTTAACTCATAATCCTCATTGATGCGGAAGAATTCATCGTACAACCCAATTTGAGTTACCGTTTGCCGCCGGTACGCCCCAAGGTACACTGTGTCAACATACTGCTCACGTTCGGAATAGTGAAACTTCGAATTTCCAACCCCAAATACAGATGTCGTTGCAATGGCAATGCCACAGCCAAAATAGGTTGTTCCTTTTGGGCGCATCAACCCGCCAACATTCTCCGCCTTGCCCTCAGTTAAATATCGCACGCATTGAGCCACATAGTCGGGCGCAATGATCGTGTGCCCGTCTACCCGAATGACAATATCGCCGCGCGCAGCCAGAATGCCAATATTCATGGCCGCGGCCTGAATACGGCGGGGGTTATCCAGCAGACGCACCTTGGGGTGAGACGTTATCACGCGCTGCACAATCTCTTTTGTATTGTCGGTCGATCCCCCATCAACCACCAAAATTTCCAGCAGTTCAGAGGGGTACGTCTGCGCCAAAACAGCCCCCAAGCTTTTTTGAATGAAGGCTGTTTCATTGAGCACCGGCATAATTACGGTTACGGGCAGCAGGGATTCTGTCATAGTTTCACAAGGCAGCGCTACAATCTTTTATCCAGTTCTTTTTGCACAGCCTCTACCGTGGCTCCTACCTGCACCGGGGTATTGGCGTACTGCGCGTTCGGCCAGTTGCCGGTGTGATAATCAACCGTGGCCGTGGGGTCTTTGAGCAGGTTTCCGGTTAAAATACCAATGACCGTTTCATCCGGCTTGATAACACCTTCGGCAATCAATTTGCGGGTACCGGCCACGGCGGCCGCCGAGGCCGGCTCACAGCCAATGCCGGCCGCGTCCACAATGGCTTTGGCATCCATAATTTCATCATCGTTTACCGCAGTTACCCGGCCATCGGTCCATCTCAGGGTGCGAATGGCCCGTGGATAACTGACGGGATTTCCAATGCTGATGGCGGTCGCCACGGTGTTGGCCTTGACCGTCCTTTGCTCGGTAAAGTTGTTCTGGTAACTTTGATAAAATGGACTGGCTCCGGCCGCCTGCACCGCAGCAATTCGCGGAATACGGTCAATTAGCCCCAACTGCTTTGCTTCGTAAAGCGCCTTGCCAAAAGCAGCGGTATTTCCCAAATTGCCGGCAGGAAGCACAATCCAATCCGGCGGCTGCCACTGAAATCCCTGCAAAATCTCAAAAACTATCGACTTTTGCCCTTCCAGCCGGAACGGGTTGAGCGAGTTTAGCAGGTACACGCCCATTTTGTTGGAGACTTGCCTAAACAGATCCATCGCGTCGTCAGAGCACTTCCGTC
>CAYWSS010000693.1:0-3392 GCA_964460505.1 uncultured Caldilineaceae bacterium
CCAAGGCAGGCACAAGACCTGCCGCTACACCACGGAAAATACCAAAGACCCAAATTTGATTTCTCGTGCTTCTCGTTCCCAATCTCAAGATTGGGAACGAGAAGCACGAGAGGATATTTTTAAACAGCCCATGTGTTGAACTTGCCTACAGGGTATCATACAGATGCCCGGCCCGTCTTTAATTTCAGTTCAAGGCAAGCTTAAGAGCAGTTTAAGACGCGGGGGGAGTTTTCTTTACGCAAAATTTATGGTGTTACCCGACTCAATTGTCGAGACTAAATATGGGGGAATTTAATCAATAATAAAGTATCATTTATTTGCAAATGGGAGAATAATTATGCAAGCGGTACAAACCACATCAATTAGCAAACGGCATATATTTCATCCAAAAACAATTCGGGGCCGGGCAGCGTTAACACTATTGCTGGCCACCGTTTTACTGGTTATTGGCATTTTGGCCATCACCTATTTTGTCCAGCGTAGCAACCTGCAACAACAACTGAAGCAAAAATCTCAGGTTCCACATAATCTGTTTACTGTCCAGTTACAGCAAGACGCAGAGGGGCTGGGCAAGGCTTTGGCCGGCATTGTTCGCGATGAAGAAGCGCTGAAACTTTTTGTGGAGCGGGATAAGGAGGCGCTGTACGCCAGGACACTCCCTCTGTTTGAAGAAATAAAGGAAAACTATCTCATTACCCACCTCTATTTTATTCAGCCCTCAGGCGAGGTGTTTTTACGCGTTCATAACAAAGACAAAGCCGGTGATGTTTTGCAGCGCATCACTTATTTGCAAGCCAGAGATAGCGGAGAACCGAGCAGCGGTATCGAGATGGGCAAGCTGTTTTTTTCGCTGCGGGCGGTAAGGCCGGTGAAGTTGGACGGTGAATTTATTGGCTATGTGGAAGCGGGGCAGGAAATTGATCATATCTCACAGTACGTTAAGCAGCTAACCGGCAGCGATGTTAGCCTGTGGCTGAAAAATGATTTCATCGAGAAAAAGGGCACGGCTATTGAGGGGCAGCAGGTTGGTGATTTTACGCTGTTGTCTTCAACGGCTTCGCCCGAAGTTGTGGCAGCGCTTGAGCAAGCCGGCCTGCCGGCCTTGTTAGATGAGGGGCTGAACGGGAACATGTTTACTAACCTTGGCATGAACGGTGTTCAAATGGGCATTTCGATCAGCCCGTTTCAGGATGCCGGCGGTGACGTCGTGGGGGTGCTGATGGCCACCGAAGATAACACCGCTGCTTATCGCGGGTTGACATCGCAGGTTGCCTACGTGCTGGGCCTGGGCCTGCTAATCTATCTGGGGTTAATTTTGATTCTCTATTTATCAACGCGCCGTAGTTTTAATTTGCTGGCCCGGATTTCTCAGTCAATTCAGACTACGGCCACCACCGGTCGCCTGGAAGCTCCGCCCCGTAACCAAACCGATGATGAAGTTGGCCGGCTGGCCGGCAATTTCTGTGATATGATTGAACATTTGCAAAAGACGGCCACATCTGCCGATCAGGTGGCAAAAGGTGACCTGACCGTGCAAGTGGTCCCTTTATCTGAAGAGGACCAACTGGGCAATGCCTTTGGAGGAATGGTTGTCAGTTTGCGGAATTTGGTGGGACGGGTTGCCCACACAATTGATGACGTTAATGGTATTGCAGACCAATTTTATGTGGCTGCCGATCAAACCAGCCAGGCCGCTGCCCAGGTGGCCGCCACTATTCATCAAGTGGCAATTGGCACCGGCCATCAAGCTGAACGGGTTAGCAAAGCGTCCGATACGGTCACTCAGGTATCGCGGGCCATTGATGGCGTAGCGCGGGGAGCGCAGGAGCAAGCCGATGCTGTTGGACGCTCTTCCAGAATTGCGGCTCAAATTTCCGAGGTGATTGAACAGGTGGCTACTAATGCCCGGGCCGGAGCGCAAGGCTCAACTGAAGCTTCTGATGCTGCTCGCAGCGGGGCTGAAACGATTGGCGAAACCATTACCGGCATGGAAAGTATCAAAACCAAAGTGGGGCAGTTGGCCCAGCGCGTGCGGGAAATGGGCCAACGCTCCGACCAGATTGGGGCTATTGTTGAAACCATCGACGACATTGCCTCTCAAACCAACCTGCTGGCGCTGAACGCCGCCATCGAAGCCGCCCGAGCCGGTGAACACGGCAAAGGGTTTGCGGTGGTGGCCGACGAAGTACGGAAACTGGCCGAGAAATCGGCTGAGGCCACCCAGAAAATTTCAGGATTGATTAGCGGCATCCAGCAGACGGTATCAGAAGCCGTCACCGCCATGGACGAAGGAATGGTGGAAGTGGAAAATGGTGTGGTCCGGGCTAACGAGGCCGGGCAAGCATTGGGAAATATATTGTCAGCTTCGGAGCAGGTTAATTACCAGGTAGCAGAGATTGCAGCCGCTGCTCATCAGATGACCTCCTCAGCCGGAGGAATGGTGTCTGCGATGGACACCGTCTCGGCGGTGGTGGAAGAAAACACGGCGGCCACACAGCAGATGGCGGCCAGTTCCGGCGAAGTCATCGAAGCGATTGAAGGAATCTTCACCATTAGCGAGGAAAACAGCGCGGCCATCCAGGAGGTAAGCGCCGCCACCCAGGAGCTGAATGCTCAAACTGAAGAGGTTACTGCCTCTGCCCACACCCTGAGCGAGATGGCCCAGCGGTTGCAGTTGATGGTCAATCAGTTCTCTTTTTTGGTTGATGAAACTTCACTTGTGGTGAAGATCGGCGAAACTCCTCAAATTCCTGCCGCCGTGCCGGCTAGATTGGTTCAATCTTGATATTACCCCCCATCCGCTTTCAGGATAGCATTGCCGGCCAATATCAATTCGATATTAGAGATTGAACCAATCGTATCTCTTCGTATAAAATGTTCGTAGCCAGGTACGCAGCACAGCGGAGTGCCACCTAACGCCACTCCGCTAGCGCTACGAGGCTGACTACGAGCGGGTAATAGCTCCCAATACCCAAAGATACTATAGTAACTTGGCCACAGCATCTCTCTCGAAAAATTGAGAAGATGGACTATCCACTTAAGGCAAGACAAAGATTTTGTAAGATAAGCTGTTAGCTTGTCCTACAAGTGTCGCGGCTTAAGTTGGTAGTCAGAAGATGCAACCAATCTTATATTGGCAATACCACAAAAGCCGGCAGATAAATAAATTAGCCGATGTTTACCCCCCTCGCGAGGGGGGGGGTGGAGGGCATACGCATCAAGCTAATAAAGCAGGTAACTAGCGTGCAAGTAGTAGTTATTTTGTTTGCTATCCTGAAAAATTGTAAATGGTGAATGATTTTAGACGGGCTTCCAGCCTATTTTGGAAACAATGCTTGTAACTACTTACCCCCCTCTAACTCCCCCCCCGATTCGGGGGGGATTGAGGGGGG
>CAYWSS010000694.1:0-3391 GCA_964460505.1 uncultured Caldilineaceae bacterium
CGTGCGGGAATGACATCTCAAAGTTCCGTTCTCATTCTGTTTTCAGTATAGCATATCAGATAGGATGTGATGGAGTCAACCAGCACTTTTGGGCTGGATCATTATTGATAAAGCAGAAACCATAATGCCACGTGCAAAATTGTACTGAAAATGAGTACTGCCCAAAATACAGGTTTTCGAATCTTGTGCCAAAAAATAAACATCCCGGCCCAACCACCGGGGAATCCCCCCAGCAGGGCCAGCAGGTGCAAAAAGTTTTCCGGGGCGCGGCCCGTACCCATTTTTGCCGCCGATTTGTCCAGCCCGTAAATAACAAACGTGGCCACACTCATGGCCACAGTTCCAACGAAGTAGCGATTAAAACTGGTAAACCAGAGCAACCCAAAGTAGGTAACCAGCAGCAGCACAAGCGCAATAAACCCGTAGCTTCTAAAATATTTATTCATGAGAATTTATCCTTCTCCCTTTATTATCCGCAGCAGTTCCGGCAGCAGCAGTTGCGATGTGCCCAACGCCTCACCGCCAACGATAGTTGTATTTCCCTGCCAATCGCCAAAATAACCGCCGGCTTCCTGCAAAATAGGCGGAAAGGGGGCGCAATCCCAACTGTTCATAATGGGGTCCAACATCACTTCGGCTCTACCCGTGGCCACCAACAGATAGCCGTAGGCATCGCCCCAGCCGGCCCGGTAGTTGCTTATTTTTTTCAATCGAGCCCAGGCTTCTTTTCTGCCATATGTTTCAAAAGAAGCGGCATCGGCGTGGCTAATGATCCCATCCTTCAGTTGGGCCACATCCGACACCCGGGCACGGCGGCCGTTCCACCAGCAGCCCAACCCGGTGGCGGCAGCGATCATCTCATTGAGCGCCGGAAAGTGGGCCACACCCACCTGGCTCACGCCCTCAATTTCCAGGCCAATGAGCACCGCATACAGCGGCACCCCCCGCACAAAAGAGCGCGTGCCGTCAATCGGATCGATGAACCAGCGATGGCTGTTACCGGTGGATTCGTCTGCCCCGCCAAATTCCTCGCCCACAATGGCGTGCTGCGGAAATCGATCTTCGATACGACTTCTAATCAAATCTTCCGCTTTTCGGTCCGCCGCCGTCACCGGTGAATCATCCGATTTGAAATCGGGTCGAAGGCCGGTTTGGTAGTAGCCTAATGTCAGTTGGCCGGCTTCCCAGGCAACTTCTTTGGCAAAATCAAGATAGGTTTGTAAATTGGTCATTTGGGTTGTCCTCTATTGTTTAATAAAATCTGCCCGCCATTATGCCCGAATTACTCCAAATCTGCCACTTGTGTATATTGGTTTGATACGGTAGAATTAGACATAATGTAAAACTACTCAATCAGGGGCAGGGTTAGTTTGGAAGACAGCTTACTGTCATTTTTGCCGGTCCGGTTTAATATCCTGTTAAGATTGAAACCTTAGAATTATTCCGGAAACAGGTGAGGATATTGAACTATGAGCATAGATACAAAAATTAAAATAACGGGAAGCCATTTTCCATTCCTGAAATCTCGCGGATTTTGGGTGATTATCATTGGGTTGGTGCTGGTTGCAGGCGTGGCCTGGATTATGTTTTCTCAATCGTTGGTGGCCGGTAGCAGTAACGCCAGTAGTGGTGATGCAGACTTAGCACCCGCGCCCATTGCCGGACATCCGGCCCCGGATTTTGAATTGGCCAGCCCCACCGGCGAAACCATCAAATTGAGCGATTACAAGGGCACGCCGGTCATTGTAAACTTTTGGGCAAGCTGGTGCAGCCCGTGCCGGGCAGAGTTTCCCGAATTTCAGCAGGCGGCCGTTGATAACGCAGACTCGCTGGTAATTATTGGGGTCAACAGTACTTCTGTTGACCGGGCCGAGCAAATTCCGGCGTTTCTGGATGAGTTTGGCATTACCTTCCCCATTGCGCTGGATGAAAGTGGGGATGTGGTAGATACCTACCGGGTGTTGGGATTACCAACGACTGTTTTTGTTGACAGCAACGGTGTGGTTAACGAAGTGTTTACCGGCCCGCTAAATAAAGCCTACATCGAATCGAAAATATCAGAGCTTCAGGCGGGGTTGTAAATTTATAAACACCGGCTATCAACCGCGAAACTTCAACCAGATAGCCTCAACCCGCCAATTTTCGATAACGTGCCAGTCACTATCGGCGGTCACCTAAACAAATTATGCTCCCAACGCTTTCAATTGGCCCCATTGCCATTCCAACGTACCCGTTTTCTGTGCTGATAGCGTTTTGGGTGGCTATGGCCCTGACCGCCCGCCGGGCCGACCGGCTGGGGTTAGATGGGGACCACGCCTACAATGCCGGTTTGTACGGCTTGCCGGCCGGCATTCTTGGCGCTCGACTCTGGTTTGTATTATCGCACTGGGAAAATTACGCGCCCGATATTACGCAAGCCTTTTCGCTTTCCCGCAGCGCGCTGTCTGTCCCGGAAGGGTTAATCATTGCCGGGCTGGTAGTGCTGATTTATTTGCAGCAAAATAAGGTACCGCTGGGTACTTTTTTTGATGCCGCGGCCCCCGGTTTGGCGCTGGCCATGACCATCATCAGTGTTGGCGCATTTTTAGGGGGACAATCGCTGGGCGCCCCGGCAAACGTGCCATGGGCCGTTGATCTGGGTGGAACAACCCGGCACCCGGTTCAACTATACGAAGCCGTTGCCGCGCTCCTTATTTTTGCGGTTCTCTATTTTTGGCCCTATCGACCGTGGCCCGGTTTTCAATTTTGGCTGTTGGTTCTGCTTTATGCAGCCAGCCGCCTTATTCTTGAAATTTTCCGCGCCCGCCCGCAAATCATCGGCGATGGTTATCTGGCGGTGCAACTGTTTTCTCTGGTAACCATGGTGGTTGCGCTGGCCGTTATGGCCTATCGTTTTACAAAAATTGATGTGAATGTGAGTACAGAGCCTGATGAAGTTTAGAGACCCAAAAACACTCATCGAACAGTTTGCTTTAATTTTTGCCAGCTTTATCTGGACAGCCATTATCATGATTGCGCTGGTTCTTTTCTGGGCCTACACCGATGTGCAGGCCCGCTGGGACTATGTGGTTAATGCGCCGCCCGAAGCGCTGGCCCAGGCCGCCCCGGCAGAAACAGCCACCCCAACGGTTACCGTGTGGGCCGGGCCGGGAGCCACGCTAACACCAACCCCTACCTTGCCGCCAACATCTGTGCCCACCCGGGTTATTGCCCAGCCGGAAATGCTGCCGGAAACATTCAACCCCGGCGAAAGCCCAATTCCGGTTATTGTGCATACCGCAGACGAGGCCCAGGAATACGGGGTCGCTCAATCAGCGCCGGTAAATATCAATATTCAGCCGACGCCGGTTCCGGCTCCTGCCGCACAAGTGGGTTCGCCCACACGGCGGCG
>CAYWSS010000695.1:0-3378 GCA_964460505.1 uncultured Caldilineaceae bacterium
ACTCCTCGAAATGACATATTTCAAATGCACAAGTTATTTAATCCCGGTTCCAAAGGCGGTCAATTGTAGCGGAGCTTTTTGACTGAAACCGAAATTGTAATTACAATGTAATTATTACAAAAGAGAGGGGTAATATGCAAACAACAGTCAAAACCCGGATTGTCAGGATCGGTAATTCTCAAGGCATCCGCATCCCTAAACCCATTATTGAACAACTTGGTTTCAGTGAAGAAGTTGAGTTGGAAATTCTCCCGGACCAATTGGTCATTCGTTCGGCTCATGCTCCCCGTTTTGGTTGGGATCAGCAATTTAAAGCGATGGCTGAAGCAAGTGATGACCAATTGCTTGATGATGAGGTAGTATCATTAACCGCATGGGATGAGGGCGAGTGGGAATGGTAGTAAAACGGTTTGAGGTGTATTTAGTCAATCTCGACCCGATCATCGGCAGCGAAATCAAGAAAACCCGCCCTTGTTTAATTATATCGCCGGATGAAATGAATCGTTACATTGCCACGGTCATAGTGGCCCCAATGACGACCAAAGGAAAAGTTTACCCGACACGGGTCAAATACAAGTTTGAAGAAAAAACAGGACAAGCGGCGCTAGACCAACTGAGAACAGTGGCTAAGAGACGATTGGTTAAGCGGTTGGGTTGGATAGAGAAAAAAACGCAGCAAGAAGTATTAACAAAATTAGTGGAGATGTTTGCGGAATAGTTGGCGGAATGGGTCACGTCGTTAATATTGATGTGCCAAAACCTGGCATGGTTTTTCCGTTCAAGGTTGCTACAATTCATAAGTTTAAGGCTTTTAGGAATCGGGATTAAATAACTGTCCCATTTGTTCTGATCTAATGGTAAATTGTAAATGGCAAATTATAAAGTGATTATTTGCACTTTGTGCCGCATTGTGTGGCTTAAAGGTCGGTTTTACTTTACCATTTATCATTGATTATTTACCATTGCATTTTTTTAGTATCGTTTCATTCGGCCAAAATGAAGCAAAAGATCGATTTACAATTTTCGCTATCAAAATTCTATCACGCTTTGCGGGCCAATTCTGTTCTTATTGCAACCTGGGTTAGAACAGAATCGCCGCGCAAAGCGTGATAAAATTAAAATCGCTGACATTTTATTATTTTGGCTCAAAGTATAAACCTGTTATGTAGACACTCTGAAACAATGCCGAAAATTGCCCTCACCCCCGTCGCTGACGCGACACCCCCTCTCCCAAATTGGGAGAGGGGGTTGGGGGGGTGAGGGGTATTTACAGAGGAGGGAATTATGGCTTTACAAAACTTTTCAATTAATATTGATGATGCTGCCTACCAGGCAGCCCTGGAGCGGGCCCAACTGGAAGGAAGGACACTGGAAGCGGTACTGGTTGAGCTTCTGACCGAGTTTGGCGGTAATGAGCCAACAAAAATGCTCACCACCTACACCGTTAAACGCGGCGACTCGCTCTCTCGCATTGCCCGCGAGATATACGGTGACGCGCACAAATACCCCTTGCTCCAAAACGCCAACAACCTGTCTGATCCCGGTCGGATTTGGGTTGGACAGGTGTTGATCATTCCTTCAATTGCCGGAGATACATCTCCTGAACCTGAAAAACCCGCTGCGCCCACCCCGCCGTCACCTGCACCCCCTCCAACAGCTCCACCAACAACGCCCGCACCAATTCCACCCTCACCACCGGCAGTTCCCACGCCGGCACCGGCTCCACCATCACCACCGATCACCGCCCCTCCGGCCCCGCCCACGCCACCCATCCTCCCCTCCGCGCCGCCACTCCCACCGACCTCCATTCCCGCGCCACCGCCGGTTACCGCCCCGCCGCCTGTCCCCAAATCGGAGCAGATCAATCCCTGCACGGCCATCACCGGTGAAAGCTACGGCACCCTGCCCATTGTCGGCCCGCCCACCGATCGCCCCGCCGGCAAACACGGCGACATCAACCTGGCCCTGCGTGGCTTTGAACCCACCAATTCCAAAAAGGGGCTGATTGATATGTCCGGCCCCACCGACCATCGCGCCCCGCAACTGGCCGGGCTGTTTGGCGACAAACGAACGCCCATTGTTAGTGGCGTTTACCAGGCTCACAACTGGAACTGGGGCAACAATTCCCGGGGCAGCACCATCACCGATTTTGAGGTGACGGTTGCCGGATTCCAGGTGAAACCGGGCGAGGTGATTCACGCGCCCAAAGCCGATTACAGCATTGGGCAAGGTTACGCCGTGCTGGTTCTGTACGCCGGCAAAGAGCGCATCACCCTGAAATACACCGGCGAGGACAGCGTGGTCAGCGGGTACACCATCCACATTGATGGCGTTTGCGTTGAACCATCGCTGCTGGCCCTGTACGAAGAAAAAAACAAGGCCGGGCGCGGGCAGCTCCCCGCCCTTCGCGCCGAACAAGCTCTGGGTCGTGCCCGCGGCAATGAAATTCAGGTGGCCATTCGGGATACCGGCCGATTTATGGACCCCCGTGTTCGCAAAGACTGGTGGCGCGGCAGATAAAAATTACCCCCGCCCGGCAAAAAATTTAGCAATAAACGCCCGACTCTTTGGTCGGGCGTTTTTATTTCGCTGTCTATTTGACAACCGCCCTTCCTTGTGGTACTTTTCACTATAGACTGACCGGTCGGTTTATTTTGACAGGTGCATTTTGATGCAAAAAGTAGAAACATCGGAAAAAGCCAAAGCTACACGAGAACGAATTTTAGACGCCGCAATTTCAGTTTTTTCCAACAAAGGTTACCACGAAACAAAGGTTGACGACATCGTCAAAGTGTCCGACTCTTCGAAAGGTTCGGTCTATTTTCATTTTCCCGGCAAGCAGCAAATCTTTTTGGCCCTGGTAGACAAATTTGCCAACCTGCTCCAGCGGCGGCTGGTAGAAACCGTTGCTCAGGAAACGGACGGGGTAGAGCAGGTCAATCTGGCTTTAAAAATATGTCTGGAAACATTTGCCCAGTATCGGGGCCTGGCCAAGATTTTTCTGATACAGGCCGTGGGGCTGGGCACAATATTTGAAGCAAAGCGGCTGGAAATCCACGACCGCTTTGCCGCAGTAATTAAAAGTTACCTGGACAATGCTGTAAGCAACGGCGATATCCCCCCCACTGATACCGAAATAGTGGCCTACGCCTGGATGGGGGCCATCAACGAAGTGGTTATTCGTTGGGTACACACTGGAGAGCCGAAGCAGGAACGGCTGCTCGGTGCTTTGCGCACCACGTTGCTCCGCAGTGTGGGTATTCCGGAAGATCGCATTCAGCAGCTTGGAAACTAAAAGACAGGGTAACTATTCACCACCCTCCACCCCCCCCCCCCGCACAGAGGGGGGGGGTTTTGCTCTCCTCGCGCTCAACATTT
>CAYWSS010000696.1:0-3369 GCA_964460505.1 uncultured Caldilineaceae bacterium
TGACACTGATTTGGAACTATGGTAAACCACTGGGATATTCTTCACCTGTAATCAACCTCTTTTCCGTATTCTAATCTGGAAGACAGATATGAAACTTGTCCAAAATTTCCCCATCACGTTTAACGACAAAACAGCAAAAACTGCCAGTTACTTCGCGACCTTTATTGGCCTGGGGCTGACAACCGCTTCGTTGGGCCCCACGTTGCCCTATCTGGCCGAAAATACCAATTCGCTGTTGAGTGAAATCAGCTATCTTTTTACGGCCAGGTCACTGGGATATATTATCGGGTCGTTTCAGGGTGGGCGATTTTACGACCGGCTGCCGGGGCACACGGTCATGGCGCTGGCCCTGCTGGGGTTGGGGCTGGCCCTGGCGCTGGTTCCGTTGATGCCCATGTTGTGGCTGCTGGTTATAATGTTGCTGCTGGTTGGCATTGGCGAGGGAACCGTAGATGTGGGCGGCAACACGCTGCTGGTGTGGGTTCACAAAAGTGGGGTGAGCCCGTTTATAAACGCCCTGCATTTTTTCTTTGGCGTGGGCGCTTTTTTGTCGCCCATCATCATCGCCCAGGCGGTACTTATCAGCGGCGATATTACTCTGGCCTACTGGATTTTGGCGCTGCTCATCGTGCCCATCGCTGTCTGGCTGTTTCGATTGGCCAGTCCGCCAATCCGCACCCAAACAGAAACGCACACAGCAGAGAAAACCAACCATATTCTCGTTGGGCTTATCGCCTTCTTCCTTTTTCTTTACGTAGGCATCGAGGCAAGTTTTGGCGGCTGGATTTTTACTTACACGGTAGCGCTCAACCTGTCCGGCGAAACCGCGGCGGCGTACCTGGCTTCCGCTTTTTGGGGCGCGTTGACGGTGGGGCGATTGGTGGCCATTCCCGTCACAGCCAGAGTCAGGCCCCGAACCGTACTGTTAAGCGATTTATTGGGCTGCCTGCTGAGTGTTCTAATCATAATTCTGTGGCAAGAGTCTACGGTGGCGGTCTGGCTGGGTACGCTGGGGATGGGCTTCTCGATGGCATCCATTTTTCCGGTCACCATTTCGCTGGCCGAGCGGCGCATCAACATTACCGGAAAAATAACCGGCTGGTTTTTTGTGGGAGCCAGCCTCGGGGCCATGACGGTACCCTGGCTCATTGGACAATTCTTTGAGACCGTCGGGCCGCAGGTAACCATGATTATTATCACTATCGACATTCTGGCCGCGCTGGCAGTGTTTGCATTCCTGATTACGTACTCTAAACGAACGATGGAAAACGCAGAATGACCGAAACTCTCACTATCCCTTTATTTACTTCCAGCCTTTGCCTACGCGAAGTCTCTTTAAGGGATTGGCACGCGGTTCTTCATTATCAATCCAAAGCGGAATATCTGCGCTACTCCCCGTGGAAAAAACGAAACCGGATTGATGTCCAGAAATTTCTACAGCTATTTATAGACTGGCAAAGTGAGCGCCCGCGCGCAAAATTTCAGATGGCAATTACCCTTCAGGAAAACAATCAGTTGATTGGACTCTGCGGCGCACGAAAAAAATCTCTCAACAGCGCCGATGCTGAAATTGGTTATGAAATTGACCCTGCCTACTGGGGCCACGGATACGCCCCCGAAGCCACCCGCGCCATTATTGACTTTGGGTTTCAAGAACTTCACCTGCATCGCATCTGGGCCACCTGCGTTCCGGAAAACAGCGCGTCCATTCGGGTGCTGGAAAAAGTGGGGCTCCAGTACGAAGGGCGTATCCGCGAAAATCGATGGATGAAGAACCGCTGGTGGGATACGCTAATTTACGGCATTCTGGAACACGAATGGGACGTAATCAAAGATAACAAATAAATCTTGCCAAAGGCCCTGTCAAAAAAATTTACCGGTTTCGCTTGCCTCAAATGTTTTGTCGGGTACTGAATTTCACATATGCACCCAATTCAACGCAGCTAAAATTTCTGTCAGGTTACAGAAGTTTTTTCGCTAATGTCAATCTTCGCGTTTAAAGTTATAACCGTTCAATGCTCTGATTTCATCACAGGGGATAAAAATATTCCGGCCGCCACGGTCAGTTGGTTGCCCGTGTAAAATTATCGCAGATAGTTTTATTTAGGAGGCAATTATGCCCATTTACCCGTTTATGCAAGTAGATGCCTTTACAACAACACCTCTGGGCGGCAATCCGTGCGCAATTTTATTTGACACGGATAACCTGGACGAGGCCACAATGCTCGCTATTGCCAGGGAAATGAACCTGTCCGAGACATCATTTGTGAAAAAATCAGAGGTAGCCGATTTTGGCGCGCGTTACTTTACCCCCGCCGAAGAAATTCCTCTGGCCGGGCACCCGACTATTGCCACCGCCTTTGCCCTTGTCGATTCGGGTCGGCTGCAATTAGCCGGCGATTATACCAAAATTTCCCTAGAATTAAAGGTGGGGCCAATTTCTGTAGAAATTTTTGCCGACAAGGGGCAGGTGCAGCGCATTGTAATGACGCAAAAAAAACCTCATTTTATGGCAACTTATGCCGCCGGTGACGTGCTGCCAATTTTCGGACTGTCCCCCAACGATGCCTTGGAGGCGGTGCCCATTCAAACCGTAAGCACCGGCACGCCCCAGTTGATGATTCCGCTCCGCAACCTGGAAGCATTGCGTTCCATCCAACCAGACATCCCGGCCTATGACCGATTTCGATCCGAATCTGATTTTTTTAGCCCGCATCTTTTCTGCCTGCATGGTGTTACAAACACAGGGCAAACTTTTGCCCGCCATTTTGGTAGCCCGCCAGACACCATGGAAGACCCATTTACCGGCTCGGCCACGGGCGGCATGGCCGCCTTTTTATGGCGCTACGGGTTAATTGAGAATCCAACTTTTATTGCCGAACAAGGTCACTGGATGGGGCGTCCCGGTCAGGCCACCGTCGAAGTTGTCGGCGCAACCGATAACATCAAAACGGTCAAGGTCGGCGGCAGCGCCGCAACGATTGTTCGCGGTGAACTAATATTGTAGGGACAGTTCGACTTTGTCCGGATAAGACTATTGGCTTATGTTCAGTAAAAGTGACCGGCGCCTTGTTTTCCTGCCGGAAAGTTCTTTAGAGATAAGTGCCGGTCACTTTTACGCCTGTTCCAGGCATGAACCAGACTCAGTGGATCCAAATTTAAGGAGTGAGGCACGCATAGTGTCAGACGCCGAACGGAGCCGCATCTGACGCTACGCAGTGCCGGCTCCTTGAAAATTGGATCTACTGAGGCTATTTTTTTCAGGATAACCCCCTCCCCACGCTTTGCATCCCCCGATATCGGGGGGGAGGGAGTCCATACGTATCAAGCTAATAAAGTGGGCAACAAATGGGTAAAAAGCTGAATTTT
>CAYWSS010000697.1:0-3350 GCA_964460505.1 uncultured Caldilineaceae bacterium
CGCAAAACTGGAAAACGACAGGCTTCCGCTCGCTATTGTCAATGATGAATAGAATAGTTAATTGTGAATTTTTATATCAATCTGTGATACCATTTGCCCAGCGACAAACCAACGTCCGCTCGGCAATGGTAGTGATGCGCCGCCCTGTTTCTGCTATCCAGGCGATGGGTAGCTTGCTGGGCCACAAGATTTCTTTGACTATCGACAGATGGCTTTCGGGAAAGCGTCGCCATTTGTTGGGTAGTAAATCTGGGGGGCATCTCCCCACACTTGCCACCAGTTACCTATTTGAACCATCAAAATGTGGCCCGGCAAGCGGTCGCAAAGCTGAAATCTTTGCTCTGCCAGCCGCAGGGCCGGACGGGGCGGGGTGAAGGTGTAGGCCACCCGCCAACCATCCCGCCGAAAATACTCGGCCAGCCAGGGGAAACGCTGCCACAGCCGCTCTACCAGCCGGCGGCTGCTTGCTTTGCGGAAATGGCCCAGATAGGAGTTAAGCTGCTGGTAGACCGTTTGCAACGTGGGCCTGTCCTGAGCTTGTCGAACGGGCCAATGCCAGGGGTAGACCGACCGGGACTCGCCATTCATTGCCAACCCCTGCCGGATGAGCGCTTTCTCTGCTTGCGCCAGTCGCTCAAAACAGGCCCCCACCACCCGCTTGCGAACCAACAGGTATTTGGGCCGGACGATGTAACCCAAAAAGTCTATCCCGTCTGAGATGGGGCGCAGTCGTTGGCGCTCATTAAGGGTCAAGCGTAGCTCATCGGCCAGAAATTGGCTGATTTGAAACGCTTGCCTTTCCAGCGCGGCCCTGTCGGTTGACAAAAGAATGAAGTCATCGCAGTAGCGCAGATAATAGCGAACCTGCAACTGGTGTTTAATGAACTGATCCAGCGCGTCCAGGTAAACGTTGGCAAAGAATTGGCTGGTCAGGTTGCCGATGGGTAGCCCACAGTCGGGGTCGGCCTTGAACAACGTTTTGTGGACAGGCAATCGCTCGAAGTCTGCTCGACACGCCCGGCGCATCATGCAGTTCTCGGTTGGCTCGTAAAAGAGCAGGGTACGGGTTAGCCACAATACCGCCGGGTCGCTTTCTTTGGCGGCTAACCGCGCATACAGAATGTTGCGATTGATGGCGATGAAAAAGCCGCGAATATCAAGTTGCAGATACCACCCCGGCCGCGTGCCGTTGGCCGTGACCCGGCGGGTAAAGGTTTGCAGCCGGTCTACCCCGGCGTGAGTGCCCTTCCCTGTGCGGCAGGCGTAGGAATCGTGGATAAAACGGCGCTCCCAACGCGGCTCCAGGTAGCCCACCAAAACGTGATGGACCACCCGGTCCCGAAAATCCGCCGCGAATATCTCTCGCCGCTTCGGTTTTTCGACCATAAAGGCCACCGACCGCCCCGGCCGGTAGCTGCCGCTTGTCAGTTCTTGATGCAGGGCCACCAGATTCTCTTCCAGATTTTGCTCAAACTTCAGCGCGTTAACCGTGTTCCGCTTGTGTTGGCGGCATTGACGGTAGGCGCGATAGATGTTTTTCAGGCTGAATAGCGAATGATTTTTGTACATTGTTCCAAGGCTGTTCAGACCTGACAGGTTTACCAACGTTTCATGTTGGCCGAAACCTGTCAGGTCTTGATTAAGGGCGTTGAGGCTATCATTCTCCGCCGCGTACCGGCCACACGTAGTTGCTATTGGTCTTATTGTCGTTGTTCACGTTGCCGTCGTTCAGATTCACGTTCCAGGCGTTGGTCGTGTTATTGGCGTTGGTACTGCCGGACCAGTAGTTGTTCGACTGGACGCTGAAATATCCGCCCACTTTTCCCTTGAACCATCAGGTTCAAGCGACCACCGGCGGCCGATCCCCATTAAGAGGTACGAACCCGCCTGAATTATTATGCCTGCCCTCCTTTGAGAGAACAGGCGGGACGGACGCACAATGATAATACGGGCGCGCTCGAAAGGGACGGGCGACGTTTGTCGCCCCCTTCCAATTCTGGCCTTGCCTCATCGCTCCTATATCCCATCTTCATTAATATCATTCCGAACGCAGTGAGGAATCCCTGTAGACTCTGCTTAAAATCAACGTTCTGATGGATTTCTCATTCCGCTATGCTCCATTCGAAATGACATAATCAGGCTAAATCCCAAATTGAGTTTGGGTTACTTCCTCCGGCTTCCGATGCCGGCGGCTCTGCTTTCGCGTTGTTTTGAGCCAGCCTTCATTTTGCCGGGCCAGGTTGGTAATCCGCTCGGCTACGTGCAGGTAACTGCGGGTACCGGCAAATGCCCCGGAGTCTTGACACAACCGGGACAATACCTTAAAGCTTTCCAACTCCTGCCGCAGTTCAAGCAAACGCGCCTCCCTATCTTCGGTCGCATTGTTCGCTTCCACCACCTTGTCCAATATCCGGCGACTTTTGTTCCGTAACTCCGTACCCAAGGTGTACTTATGATAACGGCTGAAGTTCCGTACAATCTTTTCAAGGTGGACGGTTAAATCATACGCTTCTTTAAAGATGGGCAGGTGTTCATAACGAGCCATTGTCTTTAGCTATCCTTATCACTTCTTTAAGATGACGCTCTTTTTGCTCATCCTGCAAAGCAATCGCCACAGCATGACCCGCCCGCGCCAGTTTGCCAACGTAGGCATCTAAACCAGATTTGGGAAAACCACCTAAAACCACAGGCGCATCCACCTCTCCGGCCATTTGTAACTTCAAGCCGGTTACTGCTGAAACGGTACGGGCATCTTCATTCATCACCTGCATAAATGCTCCAACTTGCATTAGCAACAAGCAATCCGAGACATCTTCCTTCAATTCTTTATAACGCTTTACCAACTTTGGAGAGTAAACCATCTGTTTGTCTTATCACTTTACATAATGCTCATATTTCAAAAAAATCGATTCAAAGCGCCCAAAGGGCCAAAGAGTCAAAGCCTCTCATTGTCCGCCGCGTACCGGCCACACGTAGTAGCCAATGGCCTTATTGGCGTAGCTCACGTCGCCGACGAACATATTCACGATCCAGGCGCCGGTCGTGCTATAGGCGTAGGTACTGCCGGACCAGTAGCCGTCCGACTGGACGCCGATGAAGGGATCCCCCGCCGACCACTGCCCCGTGCCGGCGGTGTTGGGCACGGCTGGGCTGGAATAGCCGTAATGAACCAGGCTTTGCAGTTCTCGCACGTTGGGTAGCCGCCAGTCACCAGCACTGGAACCATCGCTCAATCCGCAACTGCCGCTTGCCAGTCCGTTAGCATCGGTTAAGGCTGTGGCCCAGTTACGGGTTCCAAAACAGTTGGCGTTTTCCAGCCAGATCAGCCCGGTCAACGTATCGGTTACTAC
>CAYWSS010000698.1:0-3349 GCA_964460505.1 uncultured Caldilineaceae bacterium
TACCATTTTTTTTGGCAAACGGGACAGTTGCTTAAGGCTTAAACGCCATTCCTAATCACGGTATCAACCCAATAAAATGATTAACGTGCCCACCAGAGCCATAAAAATGGCCCAACTTATGTAATGTTGGCCTTCCAGCACCAATTGAACGCGCAACACAACTTTGGTTACTATTTTGAACAGTGTCTCTCCCCAGGATAACATGGTGTTGATTCTGCGTTGCGTAACATCAGCGCCGGTAGCAACCCCTAACCGAACCAGAATTTGCGCCCTGAAATACCCCAATCCAACAGCCAAAATGAGGGGAACAATCAGCGCAAATAACAAACCACCGGTCAGCTCAAAGCCGGAAAACGATAAATCCGTTTGGGTTAAAGTGGATAAGATAAAGGGGGCCAGGCCGGGCGTTAAAAAGGGAACCATCACCACAATGCCGGCCACAGAACGACGCATACTTTTTTCGCGCCCGCCAATTAACAAGCGCCAGTAATAAACCAATCCGCTCAGGGCCAATCCCTCTGCCGGCAGCGCCGGCGCCAGAATAGGTAAATTGTCTACGCGAAGAATTTCTACGTAAGTAAAGGCTCTGGTCAGCCACCCCAACGAAAAGGGAATGCCGATAACCGTCACCGTGGCCATAATTGCGGGCAAATAGGGCCACGACCACGCCCCTTCGCTAAACCGGGGCGCGCCCAAGGCCGGCGTAACCCATAAAGCCGCCAAACTTAAAACCAGTCCCATAGAAAACGCACTGGCTATCTCTACCGTAACCGGCGCGGCCAACAACACCAACAGCGACTCTGTCAGAATGAGCCAGGTGGCCAGCGAAGTTCTCGTTTCACGAATGTATTCGGTAGAATAGCCTTTGTTCTGAACGAAATCCAGGGAGCCATCAGCGCCGGCTACCCAGGCCAGGCCACCGGTCAGCAGCATTGTAATTACGGTCAACCCGTAAATGGCGGGGGGCAAAGGGAAGCTCATCACCCGCGATGCCAGGTAGATGCCCACAGTCAACGTTAAGCCGTAGCAGGCCAAACGTTCGTCATCGCGCCAGTGCCGGTTGGTATTTGCTTCTATCAGTGGATATAACCCCAGCCGCAACCACAGCGCAATACCGAGCACATGCTGCCCCACACTGCTCCCATCCGGGGAGGCACTTGTTGTCAGCATGAGTCCAACCGCTGTTACAACCCCCAGAAATATCCGGCCCACACCGGGGTTGGGCTGCTTTCGAGCCAGCCAATAAAATCCGGCGATTGAGTCGAATGCCATCACGGCGTAGGCTACGGTCAACCCGTTGGCGGAAACAAATAAGGCACAAGCCGCCGCCCCTAAAACCAGCCACGCCAAAACCCGATAACGAATACCCCACCCGGTTTCACCATCGCGCAAATCGGAATAGAGCAACGTGACCGCCAGCAGCACCAGAAACGTAACTATCAAAAAGGGCAGGCTCAACGAATCGACGCGCACGGTGAGCGAGGCCACAGAAGCCGTCGTGGAGAAGTTCCAGCCGGAAAGCAGCAGCAGCCCTTCTCCGGACACATCGCTGCCGGATGTAACCGGAATCGCCGGCAAGGTCAGCATGGCTGCACCCACAAAAACGGGGGCTGACAAATATTTTACCCCGGGCCGGGCGCGCCAGCGGGCCGGTAAATATGGAAGAATACCAAACAAAATGAAGGCGCTCAACAACAAACCTGCTGCCGGCGCCAAAGGAGACAAATAACTTACTGGCATAAGGAGTAGATTTTATCACAGGCGACGGGGATTGAAAAATAAACCGGTATTGCCCACATCAGAGTTATTCAGTTTTCCGGGTAACTACTCAGGTATACTCCCTTAAAACCGCTATAGTAGCGTCCTTATTGCCGTTTTTGCCCCCCCCTCATTCCCCCCCGAATCGGGGGGGAAGTTAAATCCAACCAGAATTCCACGCCAAAAATATCAGCGCAAAAAAAACGCCTCTGGTGTTTCCACCAGAGGCGCAGCGGGGATGCGGTATGTGGTTTACCTGCCACATTCAGGCCCGTAGGAGGGGGAGATTAGCAAATTAAAAAATCAGGAAACGCGGCGATTTTGAATGCGCTTGCGCAAGAAGGTTGGCACTTCCAAATCTTCCGGGTCATACACGGGGTCCCGGCGACTTGACTCCTCTCGGGCAACGCTGGTTTCTCTGGCCTTTTGCTGCGGAAAAGCAATGGTTTTAGAGTCAAGCTCGCGCTGCGGTTTCCTGCCTGCTACACGTGGTTTTCGTTTAACTGCCGCGGCTTCAAAGCCGGTGGCAATCAGGGTAATGCGTAATTCATCGTCCAGACTTTCGTCGATGACCGAGCCAAAGATAATGTTGGCATCGGGGTGGGCCTTGTGGCGCACAATTTCGGCAGCCTCGTTCACTTCAAACAGGCTCAAGTTGGGGCCGGCCGTGACATTAAAGAGAATACCCTGCGCCCCGTCGATGGTTACATCAAGCAGCGAGGAGGATACGGCCGTTTCGGCGGCTTCTACAGCGCGATTTTCTCCGCTGGCCACGCCCACCGACATCAAAGAATTTCCGCCGCCGGTCATAATTGACCGGACATCGGCAAAGTCCAGGTTAATCAAGCCGGGTACGGTAATCAATTCTGAGATGCCCTGAATACCCTGGCGCAGCACGTCATCAGCAGTGCGGAAGGCCTCGGTCATGCTGGCCTTTTTATCTACAATTTCCAGCAGCCTGTCATTGGGAATAACAATCAGGGTATCAACTTCTTCTTTGAGGGCTTCGATACCGTCCATAGCCAGATTCTGGCGGCGGGTTCCCTCAAAACTAAAGGGGCGAGTAACAACGCCAATGGTTAACGAGCCATTTCTTTTGGCAATGTTGGCAATAATCGGGGCGGCACCGGTTCCGGTTCCCCCCCCCATACCACAGGTTATAAAAACCATATCAGACCCGCGAATAGTTTCTTCCAAATCGTCGCTGGACTCATCGGCGGCTTTGGAGCCAACTTCAGGATTTCCGCCGGCGCCCAGGCCACGGGTTAATTTATCGCCAATGCGAATTCGCTGCGGGGCGTCGCTCATCAGCAACGCCTGGGCGTCGGTATTCACGGCAATGAAATCAACACCACGCAGCCCTTCGGCAATCATTCGGTTTACGGCGTTACTGCCACCACCACCAACACCTACTACTTTTATTTGAGCAAAATTCTCTGGCGATTGCCCCATATAACTATCTTTCCTTTTATCTGACATATTACTCTCCCCGCTAATTTCAATTAATAATTAACAATGAGTAATGAGTAATGAGTAAATTTTGGTAACTACTTAGGCACACACCTTTGTAGCCGCTATAGTAGCGTCCTTT
>CAYWSS010000699.1:0-3342 GCA_964460505.1 uncultured Caldilineaceae bacterium
CTTTTGCCGTTTTTACCCCCCTCAATCCCCCCCGAATCGGGGGGGAAGTTAAGTCTTCCCCCCTCCTGAGGGGGAGTTAGAGGGGGGTAAGTAGTTACTCCGAATAAAGAATAACCGGAGATCAACTTGAAGGCGAAAAACTGGAAACACCGGTCTCCTTCCTGTCATTGCTAAGGAATGAGAATTAATTAACTTACCCGCTTGCTCATACTGCGTATAATTCTCTCTTTACGAAGTACGCAATACGCAATACGCAATATGTAATATGTGGCATCACCAATTGTTATAAGTTATTTACGCACCATTGCTAAAGGAATAGCGCTCGTTGGAGAGAAAAAATGGATAGCGCCCCTTCTGACAAAAATCGTATCAGAATTTTGGTGGTTGATGATCACCCCCTGGTTCGACAAGGAATTATTACCGTGCTGAATAACTGCCCGGACATGAAGGTGGTTGGCGAGGCCGGCGATGGTCTGCAAGCCGTGGAGCAAACCCGCGCCGTTCGGCCGGATTTGATTCTGATGGATATCAGAATGCCTCAGGGCAACGGCATAGAAGCCACGCAACGTATCTCGGAAGAGTTCCCCAAAACAAAAACTGTAATTCTTAGCATATCCAATGACGATAACGATCTGTTCCAGGCCATTGAAGCCGGAGCCAGAGGCTATTTACAGAAAGATCTGGAGCCACAAAAGCTGGTGGATATGGTGCGCGGTGTTTTTAAGGGAGAGGCCCCCATCAGTAAAATGGCTACGGGCCGCATTATGCGAGAGTTTGCCCGCCGCGCCGGCGGCAATCGCCCCAGTTTGAAGGACCTGAGCCGGCGAGAGCTTCAAATTTTACGCCTGATGGCCGAGGGTTGCTCTAACAAAGAGGTAGCGCAAACCCTGGGTATTGCCCTGCACACGGTAAAAAATCACATTCACAATATTTTAGAAAAGTTGCAAACAGACAACCGGATGAAGGCAGTTGTCTTTGCTGTCAGGGAAGGATTTCTGGATTCGGAGAAATATTTAAGCTGATTACAGAAAAATAAGGACGATTGTCACTAATAAGTTGTGACTTTAGTCACTGTTATCATCTATAAAAATAAGCAATAATAGTACCGTAAACTAAAACACCCTTTTATTTACGCAGTTGACAGGAAAATGGGACGTGGACTCCGAAATAAATTCCAGAGTTCACCCGCCAAACCTTCTGAACCGTGTAAGCCCTGTTTTTTCTTACGGGAAGATGATTTATGGCCTTAGCAGATACCTCAAAAAACAGTTCCACTATTTTTGAATCTCCCCCCCATAAACGCAAAACTTCATCCGGGCTTCACTTAAATCTGGGAGCCAGAATAATTCTGAGCATCAGCCTGGCGGTGAGCGTGGTCAGTATTGTAATTTTTTTCTGGATATACGCCATGCAGCAGCGGCAGGTTATGGGTCAGGTAGAGACAGAAGCCAAATCGCTCATCACTTCGATGGTGCTTATGCGTGAGTGGGTGGCTAACTACGGCGGGGTGTGGGCCAACCAACCGGGGGAGGTGTATCTTAAGGAAGAAAACGGCTATTATCTAAAAACTCCGGCGATGGTCACCAAAGAGTTGTCCATACTTTCCGATAAAAAAGCCTCCCATACCTTCCACATTACCAGCGAAAAGCTGAAAAATCCTGACAATGCCCCACTCGCCTCCGAACGGACGATGCTGCAAAATTTTGAAACGGGACATCCGGTATTTGGGCAGGTAGAACAACTGGACGGGGAGCGGGTGTACCACTATATGGCCCCACTTACAGTAGAAGGCCCGTGCATGGAATGTCACGCAGACCAGGGGTATCAAGTGGGCGATTTGCGCGGTGGGCTAAGCGTATTTTTACCCATGGATAAGGTTGACAATGCGCTGGCTCAAAATCGTTGGACGCTCATTTTTTCGGCAGCAACCATTATTTTGCTGCTCATCTCGCTCTACTTGTTGGTACGCCGCCTGATTGTGGCCCCCATTGGCCAACTGGAAGCAGTAACTATGGCCGTGGGTGAAGGCAACTACAACGCCCGCTGTTGCATAAACACCGGCGACGAGCTTGAATCACTGGGCGACTCCATCAACCACATGATTACCCGGCTGGAAACTTCTCACACCAAGCTGGAAAGCAAGGTACAACAACGCACCAGCGAACTGGGCGCTTTGTCTGAAGTTACTTTCTCTATCAGCCGTACCCAAAATCTGCACGAAGCGCTCAACGAAGCCTTGGAATCAATATTTAAGGTGACCCCGGCAGAAAGCGGAGCCATTCATTTGATCGAGGAAAACAGCGAAAAAATGCAACTTTTCTCATACCGTGAATTACCCTTTTCGGTAGAAAATTGTCTAAATCAGCTGGAGTTGGGTGAATGTGTGCCGGGGCAGGTTGCGGCAAACAAGGTGGCTATTCATCATCTGGACAGCAAAAATTGTTACAAAAACGGCCCGTGCAAACAAGGCTGCCCGCTTGGCGAAGCCAACTGGCATTTGATTTCTGCGCCGCTAAAATCCAGGGAGCAGACCAAAGGCGTGATTACGCTGATCACCCGTCGATCTGAGGGATTTTCGGATGAAACGGCCCAACTGCTGGAATGTGTTGGACACCAGCTTGGCGTAGCTGTGGAAAACGCGCAGCTCCACAAGCAAGCCGGGCAGATGGCTATTTTAGAAGAGCGCAACCGGCTGGCCCGCGAACTGCACGATAACCTGGGTCAGACCATTGGCTATCTCAATTTTAATACCCGGATTGTAGATAGTATGCTGCAATCCGGGCAATACAACGAAGCCCGCAAAACGCTCAGCGATATGGGTAATTCTACAAAACAGGCCTATGACGATGTGCGCTGGGCCATTTTTGATCTGCATGCCCCCGGAGACAACGAGCAGGATTTTCAAACCGCGCTGCAAACATATTTAGAGGAGTTTGAAGTGCAAACCGGGCTAAATTGTTATCTTAAAGTCTCTGAAAAAACTCGCTTGTCTCCCGACGTTCAGGTTCAGTTGGTGCGCATTGTGCAAGAGGCTATGCACAACGTTCGCAAACATGCCCAGGCCAAAGAAGTGTGGGTAACCTTTAACAACAACGGTGTCACTGCCCAACTGAATATCGAAGATAACGGCATTGGCATCGAAAACAACCGGCCCGACCCATCCAGTCACCATTATGGATTACACACCATGCGAGAACGGGCCTTATCGATTGGCTGGAAATTACAGGTTAAAGGCCGAAAATCGGGCGGCACTCGCGTACTGGTACAATTAAACAATGAACAATGAGTAACTCACCTTACGCAAAGGAGAATTTGACAGAATCAAGAGAATGACAATTTAAG
>CAYWSS010000700.1:0-3336 GCA_964460505.1 uncultured Caldilineaceae bacterium
TTCGTGCAATTCGTGGCAGATTCTTTACTTTGATCCTGCGAAATCCTGTAGAGCCAAAAGTTTTTGCCCGCCGATTTACGTATTGCGTACTGCGTATTAAGCCCTTCCTTACGCAGTACAAAATACGATGTTATGGAAAAAATTTACCGGCCAGGTTTTAGTCAATTGGCATCCAACAGGCAACCGTTTATGGCCGTAAAACTCAACTCAATGCGTTTGCTCGATCAACGAAAAATCCCGTACACCGTACGCGAATTTCCGGATTCGATTCACTCCGCCGGTGGCGTGGCCGGCTTTTTCAACCTGCCCCCCGCCGTGGTGTACAAAACGCTGGTGCTGCGGCCGGCCAGGGGCAAGCCGGTGCTGGTTATGGCCGCCGGCAGCCGGGAACTGAATTTGAAAAAAGTGGCCAAAGCCATCGGCCAAAAAAAAGTGCAAATGGCCGCCAAAAAAGAGGCGGAACGATTAACCGGCCTGCAAACCGGCGGCATTTCGGCCCTGGCCCTGCTGCCCAAAAACTTCCGGGTTTATATTGACCAACCAGCGCTGGCACTGGAACAAATTCTGGTCAGCGCCGGCAAACGAGGCATTAATCTTGAACTGCCGGTTAAAGATTTGATGGCCGTCACCCAGGCCAAACCCATCGAAGCAACCTGAAAAAAATGACCACTCCCGTACGACGACAGTACCTCGCTATCAAAAAACAGTATCCCGATGCCATTGTCTTTTTCCGGTTGGGGGATTTTTACGAGACGTTTGACGAGGACGCCAAAAGCATTGCCAGGGCGCTGGATATTGTGCTGACCTCGCGCAAGGTAGCCAAAAACCAGCGCGTGCCGATGGCCGGGGTGCCCCATCACGCCGCCGAAAATTACATTGCCCGGTTGATTAAAGCCGGCTTCAAAGTAGCCATTTGCGAGCAGGTGGGCAGCGACCCCATCAACGGGCTGGTACCCCGCCAGGTGCGGCGCGTGGTTACGCCCGGCACCGTCGTGGAAGACAGCCTGCTGGCCGATAACGAAAACAATTACCTGGCCGCCATTGTGCTGCACCGGCAGCAAGCCGGTATCGCCTACGTTGATATCACCACCGGCGAATTTGCCGCCACCCAACTGCGCGGCGACGACATTGAGCGCTTGATTCTTAATGAAATCGCCCGCCTGAAACCGGCAGAAATCATCACTCCCAACGCCCACAGCGCCGGCCCGATTGCCCCCCTGCAAATACCACATTCGCTATACGAAGAGTGGCGGTTCGACCTGGAACACACGCAGCAGGAATTACAGCGCCACTTTGATGTGGCCACCCTTGATGGCTTTGGGCTGGGTGGTAAATTAGCCGCAACCCAGGCCGCCGGGGCCATTATTCAATATGTGGCCGGCACCCAAAAACAGGCGCTCAACCACATCACCCGCCTCAACGTGTACAGCACCGACAATTTTATGGATCTGGATGCGTCCACCCGGCGCAACCTGGAACTGACCGAGACTATTCGCGGCAATTCCGGGCAGGGCACGCTGCTGGCCGTGCTGGATAAAACCATTACCGCTATGGGCGGGCGGCGGCTGCGTACCTGGCTGCACCAACCCCTGCTGGATGTGCCCGCGCTGGAGCAGCGGCTTGATGCCGTCGAAACCTTCAGCGCCGACACCATCACCCGGGGCGACGTTCGCACCCATCTCAAGGCAATTGCGGATCTGGAGCGGCTGACCAACCGCGTCAGCCAGGGCATTGCCCAACCGCGCGATTTACTGGCTGTTCGTCGCAGCCTGGAAGCGATTCCGCAAATTCAATTGGCGCTGAACAATTCTCAATTAGCGCCGGCCCACGCCGGGCTGGACGACTGTGCGGACATCGTTAAACTTATTGCCGGAGCCATTAATGATGAGCCGCCGGCGGTGATGAACAAGGTGGGGGCCATCCGGCCCGGCTTTTCGGCGGAGCTGGATGGCATCATTGCCGGCTCGCGCGATGCAAAAGTGTGGGTGGCCAACCTGGAAACGGTGGAGCGGAACCGGACCGGCATCTCCAGCCTGAAGGTGGGGTTTAACAAGGTATTTGGCTACTATCTGGAGGTAACCAGGACGCACAGCGAGCGCGTGCCGCCGGAGTACATTCGCAAGCAGACGCTGGTCAACGCCGAACGGTACATTACCCCGGAATTGAAAGAGTACGAAAACCTCATCCTCAACGCCGACGAGCGGCAGCTTGAGGTGGAACAGCGCATCTTTAAAGAAATCTGCGCCCAGATTGCCGCCGCCGCCGAGCGCCTGCTGGCCACATCCCGCACGCTGGCCTGGCTGGATGTGGTAGCCTCGCTGGCAGAGGTGGCCCTGCAAAACAACTACGCGCGCCCCACCCTGAGCGATGACGACACGCTTGAGGTCATTAATGGCCGCCACCCGGTGGTTGAGCGGATGCCGCTGGTGGATGCCGGCGGGCTGGCTACCGCCTTTGTGCCCAACGACGTGCGCATGTCCAGAGAAGAGCTGATTCACATTATCACCGGGCCAAATATGTCCGGCAAAAGCACCTTTTTGCGGCAGGTGGCGCTGATTGTGCTGATGGCTCAAATTGGCAGTTTTGTGCCGGCGGACAGCGCCCGCATCGGGCTGGTGGACCGCATTTTTACCCGCATTGGGGCCCAGGACGAAATTCACGCCGGGCAAAGCACCTTTATGGTGGAGATGGTGGAAACCGCCGCCATTTTATTGCAAAGCACCAACCGCAGCCTGCTTATTCTGGACGAGGTGGGGCGCGGCACCAGCACTTACGATGGGCTGGCCATTGCCCGCGCGGCCGTGGAATATATTCACAACAACCCCAACATTAGGGCCAAAACGCTGTTTGCCACCCACTACCACGAGCTGGTGGAGGTGGCCAAATATTTACCCCACCTGCGCAACTACAACGTGGCCGTGGCCGAAGAAGGCACCCGCGTGGTCTTTTTGCACAAGATTGCGCCGGGCGGCGCCGACCGCAGCTACGGCATCCACGTGGCCCAGATTGCGGGCATCCCCAAAGCGGTGGTTGACCGGGCCAACGAGGTGCTGGAACAACTGGAAGGCAACGCCGATTTTCGCGAGCAAAAAGAAAAAACACGCCAGATTTTCTCCGGCGTGCAGATGTCTTTTATGCCCCCCGACACCCATCCCCTGATTGACAAAATCAAAGCGTTGGATGTTGATTCGATGTCTCCCCTGGAGGCGCTGAACAAGCTGTACGAGCTAAAACAGCGAGCCTCGGAATAGCAAGCCCACGCCCCAACACTCTATTTTTTGCGGCTCTCTGGTAGTTTGCAGGATCGCTCTATAAAAAACGTATTATCTGCCACGA
>CAYWSS010000701.1:0-3332 GCA_964460505.1 uncultured Caldilineaceae bacterium
GCTAAAAGCATGCGGGAATGACATAATTCTGGTAGGGGGGTGAACGGTTACGAATCCAGAGAAACCACAGTTAGAAAAATAGATGCCTGTAAAATTGCCCGGTTTCCTGTAATATTTTGTATTTTTGGGAAATTTTAGAAAATCCGGTAAAATTGGGGGTTATATCAGGCAAAAATAAAAATCGGCTCGGATTTTTACCGTTTGAACCTTTTTGCTGCAAAGCACACGAAGTTAATTGAGAGGAGATATATGGATTATGCTTCAGATGTACAGTCAAATTAGTGGTTGGGGAAAATATGTGCCCGAAAAAATTCTTACCAACCACGAGCTGGAAAAAGTGGTTGACACCAACCACGAATGGATTGTGCAACGCACCGGCATTGAAGAAAGACGCATTGCCGCCGAAAACGAAACCACCGGAACCATGGCCGTCGAGGCATCCCTTCGGGCTTTGAAAGTGGCCAAATTAACCCCGGCAGACCTGGACTTGATCATAATATCAACATCATCTCCAGATTATTTTGTGCCGGCTGTTTCCAGCACGGTGCAGGCCATGTTAGGCGCAACCTGCCCGGCATTTACAGTTGCCACCGGCTGCACCGGCTTTGTTTACGGCCTGGTAACCGGCCACCAATTTATTGCCACCGGCGCATTTAAGCGAATTCTGGTTGTTGGGGTAGAATTGATCAGCCGCTTTCTGGATTGGGAAGACCGCAATACCTGCGTGCTCTTTGGCGACGGCGCGGGGGCAGTGGTGTTAACGCCCAGTTCCACCCCACGGGGTGTGTTGGGCTTTGATCTTGGATCTGATGGAGCCAAGGGACACAACCTGATTTTGGAAGGCGGGGGTTGTGTCAATCCGTTAAATCAGGAAGTGTTGAAAAAACGACAGAATTATCTTCAGATGAACGGCCGGGAAGTATTTAAGTTTGCTACGCGAATTTTACCGCAATCCACCCAAACCTTGCTGCAAAACAGCAACATGTCGCTGGATGATATCGACCTGCTGATTCCGCATCAGGCCAATGCCCGCATTATTGACCTGGCCATTCGCTACCTGAATCTGGATCCAAAAAAAGTGTTTGTAAATGTCAACAAATATGGTAACACATCGGCGGCCTCTATTCCGCTGGCTTTGGTAGAAGCGCTGGAACAGGGCCGCATTAAACCCGATGACAAAATTGCAATGGTCAGTTTTGGGGCAGGGCTAACGTGGGCCAGCGTTATTGTTCAGTGGGGCGTGTCCACGCCTGCAACCAACGGCAAGCTAACCAACGGCAAGGTAAAGGAAGCAGCTACTCCAATGAAAGAAGTTCTACCTGCCTGACCGGTTTTACAAAACAACCACATTTCTTCTCGCAAACAAAAAAAGAGGCCGCCACAGTTCGTCGGCCTCTTTCTTTGTGAAAATTATTGTCACTACTCTGGCAAGTCATTTCGGCCAACGGGAAAAATTTCTGCAACGGCGCTTTTAGCAGAAACCGGGCAGTTAAGCGCCATTTTTGGCAACAGCCAACTATCTTGGTTGTTGCCTCCCGGAGATTTCCCGGCCTTCGGTCCCGAAGCAACATGGAGGTGGTTTGTTACCTGTCATTCCCAGCCCCGGAGCACCTCAACCAGCGTTCTCAACGGTGTACCGCTTGCCCCTTTGGTCAAATAACTGCGCGGCGTATCCTCTGGCTTGCCGCTATAAAACTCCCCGCCGGCAATATCCAGGTGCGCCCAGGGCCACTCGCCGGCAAAATGCGCCAAAAAGCGGGCCGCAGTTACGGCAGAGGCCATTCGTCCCCCTGAATTCTTCAAATCGGCCACATCACTTTTTAGCTGGCGATCGTAGGCTGCGTCCAGTGGCAACTGCCACGCCGGTTCCCCCACATTTTTACCTGCCGCAATTATGGCTTTGCCAAGGTCTGGCCCTTGCTCGTTTACAAACAAGGCGCTGATTCTATTGCCCAACGACAGAACTTTTCCGGAAGTTAAGGTGGCTACATCAATTACGGCAGCCGGATTGAGTGTACCGGCGTAGCACAGGGCATCGGCCAAAATCAGGCGGCCCTCGGCATCGGTGCTGGTAATCTCTACGCTTACCCCGTTTTTGGCGATAAAAACGTCGTCAATTTTATACGATGAGCCGCTGAGCATGTTTTCAACCGTGGGCACCAGACCCACCACATGCAACGGCAGGTTGAGTTGGGCCACCCCCTGCATTGCGCCAATGACCGACGCAGCGCCGGCCATATCCCCTTTCATATCCCACATGCCGGTTTGCGATTTTAAGGTGTATCCACCGGTATCAAAAGCAACACCTTTGCCCACCAGCACCACCGGCCCGCTATTTGATGCACCGGCCGGCTTGTGCTCCATAATGATAAATTTGGCCGGCTCGACGGAGCCTTGCGTAACCGCCAGCAGCAGCCCCATACCTTCTGATCGCATGTCAGCCTCGTCCAGCACGCGGCAAGAGAGACCGTTTTCAGCACACACCGCCTGAGAAATATCTGCAATGTGGGTGGGAGTCATTGAATTAGGCGGCGTGTTGACCATGGTTCGGGCCAGGCAAACTGCTCCGGCAATGACCTGTCCTGCCTGCGCCCCCGTCTCAATTTGGCCAATCTTCGCCTCGTCAAATTCTACCAGCGTCAGGGATTTCACCTGATTTTCAGGGCCGGTATCTTTGCTCCGGGGAGCATCGTACTTGTACAACGCCGGCACGCTGCCTTCAACCACCGCCTGCGCGGCCTGGCCCACATCCAGCCCGCCGATGCCTCCCCCGTGAATAATGGTTGCTACGCTGCCGGCGCCCACTTTCCGGGCCTGCTTGATAGCCACCCCGGCGGCTTCCCGCACTGCTTCCAGATTAAACGTATCCGGGCTGCCCAGGCCAACCACAATAACGCGCCGCGCCGGAAGCAATGCTCGCGGATACAACACGGCGGTTTCACCCAGCTTGCCGCGCAGATCACCCCCGGCAATCAGTTCGCCAATTAAACCACCCAGCGCCTTGTTCACCACCCCGGTTGCGCCACCTGACCCGGTTGCGCCTTCAAATAAATTGACAATAATTGCATCAGCCGTTTCGGCCTGAATGTCACCTTGTTTTACAAAAATTTCCATCATCGCTCCGTTGAAAACTGTAGCCAGCAGTCAGATGTCAGTAGTCAGATTAACATCCATTATCATTATTGCCGTAGATACTGGTTCGATTGTGCTTCTCATTAAATATTTGCTAATTATTCATTATTCATTATTCATTATTCATTATTCATTGTTAATTGTTCAGTAACTACTTAGGCACACACCTTTGTAGCCGCTATAGTAGCGTCCTTTTGCCG
>CAYWSS010000702.1:0-3330 GCA_964460505.1 uncultured Caldilineaceae bacterium
AACCGCGACAAGCGACATAAAAAAGCGTTCCTGAAAAAGTGTCCGGTAGTGAAACAATAAATAGCAACGTGTGCGGGGTAAAATCAGGTTGTTTTTTGCGGCCCAAAGTGACTGTCACCTTTTTCACAGGCACTTGTGGGTAATCACCAGCGCTGTAGCCCTTGACAGAAAAACCAGTTCCCTCGTTCCCTCGCTCTGCGTGGGAACGAGGAGGATACGCAACACGAAATATTATAATGCCCTTTGGGTACGCAATATGCTGTTTGTGCCGCAAATTTGCGTTGTCCGCGAAAATTTTTTTGTTAATTATTCATTACTCATTACTCATTTGCGGCTTGTCGCTTTACGATGTCATTATGAAAGTTTCACTGATTTGTACCGTCCTTAATGAAGGACCTTCCCTAAAAAAATTGCTCAACTCATTGCTTGAGCAGACTCGCCAACCCAACGAGATTATCTTTGTCGACGGCGGCTCAACCGATGACACCGTGACGATTTTGCAGGCGTTTGCCGCCGGCCACCAGCTTCCCCTGCGGGTAATTGTTTCAGATAGAGTAAATATTAGCCGGGGGCGCAATATTGCCATCGAGGCGGCCCAAGGCCCGGTGATTGCCGGCACCGATGCCGGGGTGCGACTGGCCCCTTGCTGGCTGGAGGAGCTACTCAAACCTTTTGATACGGACTCTCCCCCGTCCGTCGTATCCGGCTTTTTTGTGCCCGACCCGCAATCAACGTTTGAGGTAGCTATGGGGGCCACCGCGCTGCCGCTGGTGTCTGACATCAACCCGGTTACATTTTTGCCCAGCAGCCGCTCAATTGCATTTCTCAAATCGGGTTGGCAGGCTGCCGGAAAATATCCGGAGTGGCTGGATTTTTGCGAAGACCTCATCTTTGATTTCAGGTTGCGTGACGAGGTTGGCCCGTTTGCCTTTGCCCCGCAGGCAATTGCCTATTTTAGACCCCGTGGCAGCCTGCGCGCCTTTTTTAAACAATATTACCAATACGCGCGCGGCGATGGCAAGGCAGACCTGTGGCGCAAGCGTCACGCTATCCGTTACATCACTTACCTGGTGGCTTTGCCGCTTCTTGTCATTCTGGGGGTAATTTCATCACCCTGGTGGTGGCTGTTTGGGGGTCTGCCGGGGGTAATTGGAATGTTTTACACCCCGTATCGTCGACTTGCTGTATTGTGGAAACAGCTTTCAGGGTTTGAAAAAATAAAAGCAGTTTTGTGGGTTCCAATCATTAGAATTATGGGCGATGTGGCAAAAATGACAGGTTATCCAGCAGGATGGAAGTGGCGGTTATCACGTTTGTCCACCCATCCCGAATTAGATTGGCGGCGGCACAAGCGTTAGGGCGCGGCTGTCAAATTGCCGGTTAAGCAACGTTATCGCCCTTCTTTTCAACAACAAAGAAAGGATAATTTCCACTTGCCGGGGCAACATGAATTTTCGGTCACGAAACTCCGGTGTCGTAACCAAAAACCTACTCCAGGCAGGAAATACTCAAAAGAAATGTCTGGTTTATGGCTAATGTCAAAGGGTGTTTGTTGATAATTTCTTGGCCTAATATTCTAATGTGAGGTATAATCAATTTGGTGGGGGTTTTTTATTTAGGATGAACATTTTTACTTTTTTATAAGGATATTAACCTGATTCCAGAACCAGGTAATGTGCAGTACAGGAGCAGACCTTGATAGGTAATGTCCTCGGCAATCGCTATAGAGTTTTGCGCGAAATCGGTGCCGGTGGTATGGCCAAAGTGTATTTGGCCGAAGATATAAAAGGGAATGAGCTGATTGCCTTAAAGCTCTTGTATCCTCAGTTTGGCGAGGACATTTCTTTCATTCAACGGTTTAATCGCGAAGCAAAACTGGCCAGTACCCTAACCGACCCCCATATTGTGCACGTGCTGGATTACGGTGCAGACCGTGATTTGCATTATCTGGTCATGGAATATGTTGAAGGCCAGGATTTGCATGACAAGCTTCAGGAGCAAGGATTTTTTGATTGGAAATATGCGCTGGAGCTTGTAGACCAACTGGCTACCGCGCTTGAGCATGCGCATGCCCACGGGGTTGTTCATCGCGACATCAAACCCCAAAATATGATGCTCAACGATAGCGGGCTGCTAAAAGTTTTGGATTTTGGCATCGCCCGTATCCCCACCCTGCCGTCACTCACACAATCCGGCTTTATTGGAAGCCCGTACTACGCCTCGCCGGAGCAGGCTATGGGGGAAGAAGTAGATATTCGCTCCGATATTTACTCCTCCGGCATTGTTTTGTATGAATTGCTCAGCGGAAATATTCCCTTTGATGCCAAAAGCCCGTGGTCTATCATTAGCCAGCATATCACCAGCGAACCCCCGCCAATTGAGTTGCCGGATGGTGAGATCCCCCAAAACGTTCGAGAATTGCTGGAACGGATGCTGTCCAAGCGCCCCGAGGAACGTTTTCAAACTCCCTACATTTTACGACAGGCCATTGCCTCGGTCCTGGCCGGGCAGCCAGTTCCGGATGAGGCCAGCGAAGCGCAACCCGCGTCCAGCATAGATAACACATCGCTGGTTGAAAGCCTGCATGAGCGCGCATCCAAGGCCATTGATACGCAGGAATGGATGCGAGCCGTTGACCTTTTGAGCCAGGCCGCAAAATTGGACCCCAGTAACACAGCTATTACCAAAGAATTAGCCATGGTAGAGGGAGAGGCGCGGTTATCCACGCTGTATAAATCTGGCAGGCGGGCCATGGACAACGGCCGGTGGGAAGAGGCCGTTAATCATTTTAATATCATTGTAGAACTGGATTCTGAATACAAAGATACGCAGGAATTGCTGGAGCAAGCCCACGAAGCATTTAGAGAGGAAAATACCCAACAGTATGTGGCCACCCGTTATCAGGAGGGGCTGGCCCACTTTGAAACAGAACGATGGCTTGCTGCTGTTGAAGTGTTTTCTGAGGTGCAGGAACTTTCGCCGGGATACGAGCAGGTGGAATCCCTATTGGCTCAGGCCAAAGAACAGCATAATCCCAGCCTGATAAAAAGGCTTAACCGCTCAATGAGCCGGCAGGACCATCTCTGGCGATGGGGGGTGGTTGTCACCGGTTTGGTGGTGATTGTGCTGCTCAGCTTCCTGGTATTTGGGGGCAGTAATCAAGTTTCCAGTGATGGCGATGCCAAAGAACGCCTGAAGGTGCTTTACGAAGAAGCTCAACATGCAATTGAATCCGGGAACACCCATCTGGCCGTAAATAAGCTTGACGGGATATTAAACGTAGACCCGGATTACGCAGATGCCGCGTGAGGTCTCGAAAATCACCCGTCA
>CAYWSS010000703.1:0-3330 GCA_964460505.1 uncultured Caldilineaceae bacterium
CTCTTTTGCAATGAGGGTCAATTAATAGAAGTGGCGCGAGAACTCGTTTCCCGCGCCCGGCAGTGGCAACCTAATGCTATCCTGTTAAGCACCGAAATGACAGACCAGGATCCGTACCGCGTTTGCCAACAACTCCTGGATGATACGCTGACCGGGCATATTCCAATTATTATGATCCTGCATCTTGATGATCGCCGGACACGGTTAAAGGCGCTGGAAGTTGGGGCAGATGACGTGGTGACCAAACCCATCGATATTGAAGAGTTGAGGCTGCGCGTAGAATCCGCTATTCGCCTGTCTACCTTTCGGGTGCAGGCCTAACTTTTCCGCATACAAAGTTTGCAGTTTTTTTATCTGGTAGTTACCATACGGTCTCTTAAATTGTGGAGACCGTATTTTTTTTGTTGGAGGAGGATGCCTTGTTAGTTGTAATGAAATTTGGCGGCACATCCGTGGGGAGTGCCGGCGCGTTGGAAAAGGTTGTAGAAATTGTAGGCAGAGCCAGACAAGACGGACACAAGGTGGTGGTGGTCGTTTCGGCCATGAGTGGTGTAACCAACTTGTTGCTGGGGGCGGCGTATCAGGCCGAAACCGGGGATGAAAATGTAGCCCACACCGCCAGAGTTTCTATAGAAAAAAAGCATGCCGATACCACCCTTTACTTTTTGGGCGATACCCCCGCCCGCCTTATGGTAATGACCGAAATTAACGCTTTGCTCGATGAGTTTGAGGCGTTGTGCCACGGCATCCGCGTGCTGGGCGAATTGACTCCGCGCGCGCTTGATGTTATTGGCAGCCTGGGCGAGCGGATGAGCGTGCCCCAGGTGGCGGCCGTTCTCAACAACGCCAATGTCTCTGCGCAGGGGGTTGTTGCCACTGAGTTAATTGTTACTGATACCCGCTTTGGGGGCGCGGTGCCGCTGATTGATGAAACCGCCGAAAAAACCCAGGCCGGTCTGCGCCCCTTATTATCCGAGGGCAAGGTACCTGTCGTAACCGGCTTTATTGGGGCCACTGCAGAAGGCCTTACCACCACGCTGGGGCGCGGCGGCAGCGATTACAGCGCCACCATCATTGGCCGCGCCCTGAAAGCCGATGAAGTGTGGATCTGGACGGATGTCAACGGCGTCATGACCACCGACCCCCGGGTGGTGCCGGAAGCGCACCCCATCAGCCATCTGTCCTATGCAGAAATTAGTGAGTTGTCTTATTTTGGGGCAAAGGTACTTCACTCTCAAGCTATCCGCCCGGCGCGTCGGGTGGGCATACCGGTGCGCATTCTTAACACCTTTAAGCCGGATCATCCCGGCACGCTCATTACCGCCGAAGCTGACAAAAACGGCAAAAGCGTAAAAGCCGTGGCCGCCATTAAAAATATGAGCCTGATTACCGTGTCCGGGCCGGGCATGATCGGCATTCCGGGCGTGGCCGGGCGAACCTTCTCTGCCGTGGCCCGCACCGATACCAACGTGCTGATGATTAGCCAGGCCTCGTCGGAGCAGTCAATTTGCTTTGTGGTGCCCACTCCGGATGTGCGCAAAGTGATCAAATCATTGGAAGATGAGTTGGATCGGGAAATTGAGCGGCGCGACCTGTCTCGCGTTAAATCAGAAGACAACACCGTGATTCTGGCCGTGGTCGGCTCCGGCATGAAAGGCACGCCCGGCGTGAGCGGGCGCCTCTTTGGGTCGCTGGGGCAGGAAAAAATCAACGTCATTGCCATTGCCCAGGGCAGCAGCGAGTTTAACATCTCTATTGTCATTGCCCAGGGCGAAGCCGAAAAAGCTATGCGGGCCATCCACCAGGAGTTTGAGTTGGAGAAGCCGTAAGCCCGGGAGAGTTACCTTCATTTTCGTAAACGGGGCCGCGGAAACGTCGAATGTTGCTGCGGTCTTTGTTTTTGTGCAAAATTTCTCATTCGAGCTAACCTCAGAAGTGAAGGTATGTTATAATGAGGCAGTGAGGGCCAACATCATCCCATCTTTTTTACACTTGTTCTATACACATAAAAATGATACAATATACACATAAGTGTAGATGGAGGATGAAACGTGAGAACCAACGTTGTGATAGACGACAATTTAATGGCAAGCGCCATGGAAAGCACCGGCCTAAAAACCAAAAAGGCGGTTATAGAGGAGGCCTTGCGCCTGCTCGTCTGTATGAAATCTCAGGAAAGTGTGCGTCAACTGCGGGGAAAACTGCACTGGGAAGGCGATTTAAACGGGATGCGCGAAGGGCGATTTGATGTGGATCGTTGATTCATCTGTCTGGATTGATTATTTTAATGGTAAGGCAACGCCTCAAACGGATATCCTGGATGCTGCGCTGGGCCAAAGAGAGCTTGGCCTGGGAGATATTATTTTGTGCGAGGTGCTTCAAGGGTTTCGCCGGCAGAAAGAGTTTGAATCGGCCCGGCAGTCGCTGCTCCATTTTCCGATCTTTATTATCGGCGGAACCGGCATCGCCATCAAAAGCGCGGAAAATTTTCGCGTCCTACGCCGGAAAGGCATCACCATTCGTAAAACAATAGATTGCCTGATTGCCACATTTGTTATCGAGCAGGGTTTTTCACTGCTCCATAGTGATCGCGATTTTGATCCGTTTGAAGCATATCTGGGATTGGATGTTGCTTGAATAGAATACGTTATGCCGGATGATGTTAGATTTAATGCACAGAATAATGAAATTATCATAGCTTTTTTGACCTGAGAAGAACATGCCGCAGGACATCAAAAATTTTGTAGTGGCAATTTGCAATCAACACGACGAAATTTGGGGAACGGGCTTTTTAATTGCTCCGAAGGTGGTGGTAACCTGCGCTCATGTTGTTGCTGCCGGGGAGGTTGATCCCGGAGAAATCATCCACTTTAAATTCCCCAATGAGGATACACTTTTTCAAGCCGAAGTAGTGGCTAACAGCTACGATTTCAACAATGATGTCGCTATCCTGAAGTGCAGCGCAGAATTGCCGCTAACCATTCAACCGGCAATCCTGGGGCGCTGGCAAGAGGCTAAACACACCGGCTTTTTCAGTTACGGGTACCGCCCGCTGGATGCTTATCGTGGCAACCCGGCCGAAGGTCGCCTTTTACGGGAAGTTTCCGACATTCAACCTTTGGCGGGGGAACCGGTGCCCACGCACCCCATTTTAAACCTTGCGTCCCAACAGATCAGCCCCGGAATGAGCGGCTCACCGGTATACATCCCGGCCACGGATCGCGTGGTGGGGATGATTACCGCCATCTGGAACCGTTCCGGCCGGGATCGGGACACCGCCTTTGCTATCTCTGCCGAGGCGATTGTGGTGGCGTGGCCGGGGGTGTCTTT
>CAYWSS010000704.1:0-3321 GCA_964460505.1 uncultured Caldilineaceae bacterium
ATCAGAGCACACGCGCGCGCGGCGCTGTAGGCGCCGCACTGACGATGCCGCCACCGACCCTGCCGGACTCATTCGCAACTGGCTCGGCGAACACGCTATTGCGCTGGAAGACCAGCCTTTCTCCGGCCAAAGTAATATTCGGGCGCAGGGGTTCTTGCTGCAAAGCAAAGCTCCACCCGGCAGCCACCCCATTCCCTTTGACGATGGCATGAGCCTGGTTAACTGGCATTTGCCACAACAGGCGTGGCCGGCCGGGCAACCTATCCCCCTAAAACTCTGGTGGGCGGCCACTGCTCCCCCCGGCGCTGATTATAAAATGTCACTAAAATTATGGGCTCCCGATGGCCAACTTGCAGCCTGGGGAGAGGACGCCTGGCCCGGCGGCACCCTGTTTCGGGCCACAAAATGGCCCGCCGGGCAGATTGTTTATCACCCTGCGCAACTAACCCTGCCCGCAGACCTCTCCCCCGGCCAATACTGGCTCAATGTAGAGTTGTACCACCCCGAAACTATCCAGCCTCTCCCTCGCCTGGATAATGGCTCTTTTGTGGTTACGTTGGGGCCGGTGCAGGTTCAATAAGGGATAGTCCTGTTACCCCCAATTTTAGCTTGATTATTCAACCAGAAAAAGAGATAATCGTTATTAGCAAATTTTAATTTTCCGGTTGTTGACATCCGAACACTTGTTCTGGTATAATATTTTTACACTGATTTTAATCCGGACAATTGTGGTGACAACAAAAACGGGAATAAAACAAGTTATCCACAGTGTGGCTCAACTCTTTGCCGAAACTGTGGCTCAACCGATTATCCCTGCGCGGGCCAGCTACAAGGCGCCGTCCAATGTTGCCGTCCTGTCCACTGGTTTTCGCCCGTTGGATAAGGCGTTGGGAGTAAATGGGCTTCCACAGGGCAAAATCTCGGAGCTTATTGTGCCGGGCAACTCGCTGGAAAATGGAGGGGCTACCCTTGTGTCCGCTAAAATTGCGGCAAAGGTGCAACGCGCGCAAGGAGTCATCACCGTAATAGATATGAGCCACAATTTTGACCCCTGGCAGGCAAAACGCTGCGGATTAGTTGCTCCGCAACTACTGTTAACCCGGCCTGATACTATCTTTGCAGCCGTCTCTTCACTGGAAGGTGCGGCCAAAAATGCCAAACTGGTCATTGTCGTGATGGGCAACGTTGTAGAACTACTCCGGCACATTGAGCCTAATCTGTTAAAAACATTGTTGCGGCGATTACAGAATATTACCAGGGATTCTGAGGGCGGATTTTTATTTATGACCACTTCCCCCAAAAATGACCCCTTTGACCCGGAAATCTACCCCACCGGTTTTCCGCTGTCAGAAATTGCCACGGTGCGTCTGTGGCTTCAGGAAGAATCCTGGACATATACGGATGGGCTGGCCACAGCCTATAAAACCGGCATTACCATTGTTAAAAATGACCTGGCCATGGTTGGCAAAGGGGCCAATATTCGAATCAAACTTGTCAGCCCGTAAAGTTTCAGCCTCGTGGCAGTAATCACATCTCCCCAACGTTTCATCTAACCTTGCATCTTTTGCCAGAAAATCACCCCATGCTATAATTGACAACTTGTACTATTGAAGGAAGGATGAAAGAATATGGGAATTTCACGCCCCCTGCTAGCGGCGTTATTTTTGCTTGCCTTGGTATCAATAAACTGTGGATTGGCCGACTCTATTGTAGAGCGAGCGCAATCCAGCGAGATCCTCGCCCAACTAACGGGTGAAGAACCCACCCCTACCCGGCGAAGGCCCACCCCTCGCCCAACCTTTACCCCTACGCCCAACTATACCGCCACGCCAACCGTTACCCCTACACCAACCATCACCCCAATTCCTACAGATACGCCTACGCCCGTACCGACCGATACCCCCGAACCGACCCATACGCCCGTACCCACCGACACCCCCGAACCGACCCATACACCTGTTCCCCCACCTCCGGCCGCCCCCACCGATACGCCCACGCCGGCGCCCACGCCTACGCCCAGTTTTCCCTTTAAAATCAGAGAACAGGGTAATCGTCAATTCCAAAAAACCCAGAATTCAATACTTTCAAATGTTATTGCTATCACCGATGGTAACGGTACGCCGCTGGGGGGATACAGCCTTGTGGGAGAACACTCTACCGGCATCCCATACAAAAGTGCAGAGTCAAGCTGGCAATTTGATGCCCTCAACGGCCTGGAAGGATACATTAAACAAGGAAACCTGAAATTTGAGCCACCCGGTGGTTTTCAGGATGGAACCTGGACCATTTGGATTGTGGACAGCGGCGGCACCCAGGTTTCTGCAAAATTACCGTTATCCTACTCCAGCGACCCCAACACCTGGGCCTGGGATTTTGTCTGGTGGACACAATAGCCAGCTCAACGACCTATTGTATTGTGATAATCACCATCATTTCACGGATTTCCAATCAGGAATAAACAACATCTAACGCCCCAACACTATTGATGTTGGGGCGATATTTTGTACCACCTATGAAATTGCCAACAAAAAACAAGCTTTTTCCAAATAGAACAACCCTGGCAGTTGCATCTCTGGCAATTGGTCTGATATTCAGCCTGGCATGTTCAGCCGGCAAACTATTGGTGCAAGTACCAACGCCAACGGCAACCCTCTTTAAAACCGTACGGCCAACATACACCCACACCCCAAACCGGACCGCCACCTTTACGCCCAGCCCAACCTCTACAAACACGTCCACCCCTACGCCGACCAGTACCGTTACGCCCACCCCCACAGAAATACCGGTTGAAGAGGAGCAGCCGGCAGCCGCCGCTCCTGCCCCGGCAGAACAAGCGCCGGCTGCCCCGGCAGAACCTACGGCTACCCCTACCCCGGCAGAGCCTACCGCCACGCCTACCCCGGCATTTCCGTTTCAGGCAGTTTATTTTACGCACGATACCGGTTCGCCCGGTGAAACCAGAATAACTGCCTGGATTAGAGTAGACCGCGGGCCGGGAATCTTTAAAACCCTTTCCGGCTTTCAGCTAAAAGCCGTGGCTCCCGACGGGCAAACCTACCTGAGCGAAATGTCCGGTACAGGCTCTGCGGACAGTACCGTGCCCGGTACCGGAGATAATCACCGCATGAATACCAAGCTGGAAATTTCGCCCTACCTGCCGGGTGAATACACCGTCTCTTTGGTTGAAGGGGTAAATCCGATGTCACCGGAAATAAAAGTGGTCCTTAGTGCCGGCCCGTTACAATACGTTCACTTTGACTTTTTTAAATCAGAACCAAAATGAATTTTGAATTTATGCACTGCTTACCTATACTGACCTAG
>CAYWSS010000705.1:0-3319 GCA_964460505.1 uncultured Caldilineaceae bacterium
CGACAAAATACCGTTTTGTCTTGCAAATTTTACAAACAAGAGAGATAAGCTGACCGTGTTCTTGTTATTGTGAAAACACGGTCATTATTTTGTCAGGCGCATCCCAGATTTTAAGACACTGGGACACCTCCGGCAGGGGACGGGGGAATATCCCCTGCCGGAGGTGTCCCAAATTTTTGGGGCGCACTCTATTTTGTCGTACAGGTTCAGTAAACCCGGTGCTGTAGCCGGTTTCCAACTGCGCCCGCTTAGGTGGCTCGGTCAGGAGACCGGCCCGAGCGCGATTCTGACGGGTTTACAAAACTTGTACATTTTGTCAGGTGATTATGAGCAAAACAGCTTTTGTATTTCCCGGTCAAGGTTCGCAGGAAGTAGGCATGGGCAAAACTTTGGCCGACACCATCCCGGAAGCCCGGGCTGTATTTGAAAAAGCAGACGAACTGCTGGGTTTCTCGTTGAGCCAACTCTGCTTCAAAGGCCCAGAGGGTGCGCTGAACGACACCATCAATACTCAAGCCGCAATCTTTACGAGCAGCGTGGCGGCCCTGGAGGCGTTGAAGGCCGCCGGATACACTGTTAAACCTGATTACGTGGCGGGCCACAGTTTGGGTGAGTTTTCGGCGTATGTGGCAACCGGCGTCCTTTCATTTGAGGACGGATTACGCCTGGTGCGTGAGCGTGGCCGGCTGATGAAAAAAGCGGGCGAACTCAATCCCGGCGGGATGGCTGCTTTCCTGAAATTAAATGACAACACCGTAACCGATATTTGCGAGCAAGTAACCACCGAGGGTGATTACGGCACACTGCAAGTGGCCAATTACAATTCTCCCGGTCAGGTAGTCGTTTCCGGTAACGAAGGCGCGGTAGACAAAGGTATCGAGCTGGCCCTGGCCGCCAAAGCCAGAAAAGCGGTCAAGCTGCCGGTCAGCATTGCCGCCCATTCTGAATTGATGCGGGTTGTGGTTGACGAATTCAGAGCGGCTGTTGATGATACGCCAATCAACTTGCCAGAAATGCCGATTGTGGCTAACATTACCGCTGCCCCGCTCGAGTCGGTGGAGGCTATCCGCCAGGAAATGGCAGACCAGCTCACCTCAGCGGTGCGCTGGACAGCTACCATTCAATGGATGGCCGGGCAGGGGGTTTCCAGAGCTTTGGAAATTGGGCCTCAAAAGGTGCTGGCCGGTCTTAACAAGCGGATTGACAGAAAAGTAAAAACACATCCAATTAGAAAGCCCGAAGATATAGAAAAATTCCTGCAGGGACAAGCATAGCGCGGCAAGCCGCAAATAAACAATAAATGAGTAATGAGTAATTCTCGCCGCAAAGCGTAACGCAAATGTTGCAAGGTAATACTATAATTATGTTCGATTTAACCGACAAAGTTGCAGTTGTAACCGGAAGTTCCAAAGGAATTGGCGCCGGTATTGCCAGGGTTTTGGCGGCCCAGGGCGCCAAGGTGGTTATCAACCACCGCAGCAGCGCCGAGGCGGCAGAAGAAGTTTTGAGCGCCATAAAAGAGAGCGGAGGCGAGGCCATTGTTGTGCAGGCGGACGTGGCTCAAACCGAGGATGCCAGGCGTCTGGTAAAAACCGCTATTGACACCTACGGTCAAATAGATATACTTGTAAATAACGCTGGCACTACCCGCGACAAGCTGTTGATGCAGATGAAAGAGTCAGAGTGGGATTTGGTGCTTCAAACCAATCTGTCCAGCGTGTATCACTGTTCCAAAGCTGTTGTACGCCCAATGATGAAAAAGCGCAAAGGGCGAATCATTAACATTACTTCGGTGGTGGGGCTATCCGGGCAAGCCGGACAAACCAATTATGCGGCCTCCAAAGCCGGAATTATCGGTTTTACCAAGTCGCTGGCCCGGGAAGTAGGTTCCAGAAACATTACCGTTAATGCCGTAGCTCCGGGATTTATTCCCACCGCACTGACCGGTGTTTTGTCCGAGGAACAGATTGAAGCAATCAAGAAGAACACGCCATTGGGTTGTTTGGGTTCGCTTGACGATGTAGCCCATGCGGTGTTATATTTAGCTTCGGACGAAGCGTCTTTTGTTACGGGCCAGGTTCTCAGCGTAGACGGCGGCTTGGTTATGCAGTAGAGTATATTAAGTTGAATGAGTTATATTATAGAGTTAGGTGAGTTTTCAGAGTAGATAATGGACAAATTTTGCTTAAAAATAAAATTTGCTCACAACGCTGCTCATTAACCCGCTCAATCCATTCAACTTACCTAACTCTATAAACTCTGATTTAATCTGGCACGACACAGGTTCGTGTCATAATGAACATTGACATTTTAGGATAATGGCACCCGGCTACACCGGTAGTTTATTTAAAGGGATGAGGCTATGAAAGTTCGACGACGTGCGCGCGCAGCAGTTTTGCAAACACTTTATGAGCTGGACTTTACCGATCACGATCTGCAAACGGCGTTTGCCGCCAGGTTGCAGGACCGTCCGTTACCGGCATCGGCTCAAAAATTTGCTCAGGTGCTGGTGATGGGTGTGCAATCGTATCGAACTTATCTGGATAGTGTCGTGGGCGAGTTAGCCCCGGAGTGGCCCATCGATCAAATTGCGGCGGTAGATCGCAACGTGTTGCGGATTGCAATTTACGAACTTTTGTTTGATGCCCAGATTCCTCCAAAAGTAGCCATTAACGAAGCCGTTGAATTGGCAAAGATGTTTGGAGGTGAAAGCTCACCCCGGTTTGTAAATGGTGTGCTGGGCAGTCTGGTTTCCAAGGATCGGGCCAAGATCAGAGAAACGTTAAAAGTACCTGCGTAGGGAATGACCCGCCTTAAGTAGTTTCACCCATGACACCCGACCTCGTTCCCAAGCTAAAGTTTGGGAACGAGGTTGGGTGTCATCCGGTGCCGGCGGTTTCTGTCAAAACCTCGTCCTTAAACCGGGTGGTGGCCGGCAGTTTAATGAGAAAGCGATTGTTTTTAGTTGTATGGATATTCTAGGTGTTGGATTTACCGAACTGTTATTTGTTCTTGTCATTGCCATGATGGTTTTTGGCCCGCGTCGACTGCCTGAAATTGCCGCCAAAGCCGGAAAAATAGTTCGTGATTTACGCGGGATGTCACAGGGGTTAATGGCCGAGTGGCAGCGAGAAATTACTGTGGCCGCAAATCTGGAAGATCTGCAAAAAACCCGCGATGAGCTGAATAAAGCCAAAGAAGAAATTATGCAGACCAAAAAGGCGGTGGCCAAAGACACCTCCAAGATAACAAATATTATTGCCGCCACGCCAAAATAAGTAGCCGAAGATGACACGGCTGAGAAACAACACGCGCGGTT
>CAYWSS010000706.1:0-3309 GCA_964460505.1 uncultured Caldilineaceae bacterium
CATAAGTCTAATATTGCGCCAGACCGCAGAGGTTTTACGACTGATCTTCCCAAAATGCTCGTAAGTTTCCCAGGAGTGATTGTTATACAAAGGAAACCTCTGCGGTCTTAGGCAGATATGGGTAATCACCAACTGATTGACGGGTGTAGCATTTGGGTCTTGTGCCCTTTTTACTGCTGTAACAACACCCACAAGGGGCTTAACACCCGTCAAAACAAAGTTGACTTAGTACTAAGGAGGTAATTTTGATCACAGTATAATAAAATTGTGTATAAAACGGGTATAAACGGTGTGCAAAAATTGTATAGAATTAGCAGGGAGTCTATCAAATCTGTATAAAAATTGAGGTAAAAAGGGAGTGAACTACTCCGAATTTAAACCAAAACAATACCCCACGCCGGGAATATTTTTAATAAAGCGCGACTGTTTAACACCAGGCTCCAGCTTATGCCGGAGGCGGCTTATTAAGCCGCGCACCAACTCGCGGTCACCCTTGCCGCTGTACCCCCATACCCGTTCTACAATAACGTCAATTGGGATAACCCGATCCTGGTTAACCATTAACAAATAAAGCAGATTAAATTCAAGATGGGTCAACCGGCGTTGTTTTTGGCCGGCTACAACAACGGTACGTGTGGCCGGGTCAAGTTTAACCTCATCGCGCTCTAATGTTGGCAGCACAAACACCGGCACCGAGCCGGATCGTCGCAGCAGAACCTGAGTATAGCTGGTTAACACCCGGGCTGATACAGGACGTGGCAAAACTAAATCCACCCCGGCCCGCAACAAACCGCACAGTTCCATTTCTGTAGGTGGATCAGTAATAACTAATAACGGAATCTGGGTAATCTCTCGCATCTGGCCTATCTTTTTTACTATTGTCGCCTTGTCATCAACGGTCACTACAATTAGATTAGCCCAATCGTGAGACCAATTATCCAGAACCTGTTTAAGATTAGATCGAGTAACCACATCCAATCCGGCGTGTCGCAGGGTAAGTTGGTATAAATCACGTTCTTCAGGATTATCGGCAAGAATAAAAGTTTTCATTTTGGCTCCACTATTACGCTTATGCCCACAGCATAGCATAACCCAACTTGTACCGTCAAACACAACAGGGAGGCATTTCTGATGCGCACAAAAACTGAATTCCCTTACGTTGTAAATGAAATTGAACACACCTGGATTCCTCTATCCGACGGTACCCGGCTGGCCGCCCGTATCTGGCTGCCCGTAGATGCCGGGGACAACCCGGTTCCGGCTATTTTAGAGTACATCCCCTACCGCAAAAATGATTTCACCGCCCGCCGGGATGCGGTGCAGCACCCGTACTTTGCCGGCCACGGTTACGCCTGCGTACGGGTTGACTTACGCGGCAGCGGAGACTCCGGGGGTATCCTGGTTGATGAATATCTCAAACAGGAACAGGATGATGCTCTGGAAGTGATTGGCTGGATTGCAGACCAACCCTGGTGTACCGGCGCGGTGGGTATGATGGGCATATCCTGGGGGGGCTTTAACAGTTTGCAGGTGGCCGCCCGCCGGCCCCCGGCGCTTAAAGCCATTGTTACCGTCTGTTCAACCGATGACCGTTACGCCGATGATGTTCATTACATGGGCGGCTGTGTTTTGGCCTCAGATATGCCGGCCTGGGCCTCGATAATGTTTGCTTACAACGCCCGCCCGCCTGACCCTCGCTTTGTGGGCGAGCGCTGGCGCGAGATGTGGCTGAACCGGCTGGAAAACACGCCCCCCTTCATTGAAGCCTGGTTAAGCCACCAACACCGCGACGATTTTTGGAAACACGGCTCTGTGTGTGAAAATTATGCCAATATTACCTGCGCCGTTTATGCCGTTGGCGGCTGGGCCGATGGATATAGTAACCCGGTTTTTAGATTACTTGAGGGGCTGCCGGGAGCGCGCAAGGGCTTAATAGGCCCCTGGGCGCATTTGTACCCGGAAATGGCTCTGCCGAAACCCCAAATAGGCTTTTTGCAAGAGTGTTTGCGCTGGTGGGATTACTGGCTAAAGGACAGAGACACCGGCATTATGAACGAGCCAATGCTGCGGGTCTGGATGCAGGATAGCGTTCCCCCAAAAACTCACTATGATTATCGTCCCGGGCGCTGGGCAGCCGAACCGGCCTGGCCTGCTCCTGCTGACAATATTCAACCCCAAACGCTCTACTTAAATGAACGGGGTCTGGATACAACACCGGCGGATGAAACTCAAATCACCTGTCTCGGCTCGCAAACACATGGGCTTGATGCCGGGGTTTGGTGGGCTTCCGGACTGCCCGGCGATATGCCGTCGGATCAACGGTATGAAGATGGGCAAGCACTCACCTTTACCTCTGCTCCCACGGAAGATGTTACAGAAATTTTGGGTTTTCCCAAGGTCACGCTGACACTTGCGGTTGACCGGCCCTGCGCACTGCTGGCCGTTCGCTTGTGCGATGTAGCACCGGATGGAGCCTCGACTCTGGTTAGCCGGGGGTTGCTCAATTTAACTCATCGGGACAGCCACGAGTTTCCCGGCCCGCTAAACCCCGGGCAACGGTATACCATCACTATTAAGCTTAACGGCATTGCTCATTCAATAGCAGCCGGTCATCGCTGGTGCGTGGCCGTATCGCCAACGTACTGGCCCCACGCCTGGCCATCGCCGGAACCGGTTACGCTTACCCTGTTTACAGGGCAGGCCAGTTACTTAACGCTGCCCATCCGCCCGCCCCGTTCTCAAGATAACAGCCTGGCCCCGTTTGAACCTGCCGAAGGGTCCGCCCGTGTACCACACAACGTAATTCGAGCGGCCACGCGCCAACGAAACCTGCAACGGAACCTGATAGACGGCTCGGCCACCCTGACAGATTTTGCCGACAGCGGTAGCTGCCACCTGCCGCAAAGCGGCCTTGAGTTTGATTACACCGGCACCGACACCTTTACGATTTTTGAGGATGACCCCCTATCAGCCGGGATTTGCTGTGAACGAATAGCCAAAGTTGGCCGCGATGAGTGGCAGACCAAAGTAGAAACAATCAGCCGGATGTCCAGCACGGCCACAGATTTCCACGTAACAAACGTGCTGAACGCCTACGAGGGCCACACCCGTATCTTTACCAAAAGTTGGACCGCGGCCATCCCGCGTAATTTGGTTTAGGTACTCAATTAAATTACGATTTCAGATTGACGGTTTACGATTAAATTTGGGTGTGTTTCATTCGAGTCGGGGAGAGAAGGTGTGGGGGGAACTACCCCATACGCATCAAGTTTATAATCAGGGTAACTTGAGGGCAATCGGGACGGATTT
>CAYWSS010000707.1:0-3296 GCA_964460505.1 uncultured Caldilineaceae bacterium
ATATGGCGCGGTTTTCCAAATGCTAAGGCCCGAAGCGTTTTTGCCGGAATGAGGAGTAAAACCCCCGCCTGGCACGCGTTTAGCCCCTGATTCCGCTGCGTCAAAAGTTCGCGGGTTTTCGAAAAAATTGCTGTCAGAAATTCGTCGAATTTCAAACCTTTCCCCGCCGTTTCTGACAAGCTCGTTTCGAAGGCCTTAAGTACAGAAGCTTGTTGCAATTCGTGCCAATGCACTACTAATTTTTTCGGCGCAAAGGCCAAAGGAGCTCGATGCATCGGAACGGCGGAGTCCCAAATACTCAAATTGGGTTGCGCTTTATCTCGCATAGTTATTCCTTCGGCGAATTCCCCCAGTAATCTAGCCAGGCAAATTGTAATGTGGCGTCGTTCCTACTTCTGCGTTTGCGGTCAACATATAGCATATTTAAGCGGAAGCACTTCCCTTTTAACGGTATTGCCTCTCGTGGGTGCGTGGGTGCGTGTTGTCTCTACGCACGCACGAGCTACACGACACGAAGCGTTGGTGACTTTGTGCCTCTGTTGCCCAGTGCGCCACTCAGCCGGGAGGCGTTTTCTTCAGCGGCCAGATTGACAGACGTGTCGGCCAGGTGCGCGTAACGCATGGTGGTTTGCAATTGGCTGTGGCCCAATAATCGGCCAACCATCTGAATGGGCATGCCCTCGGAAACGGCGTTTGACGCGTAGGTGTGCCGCAAATCGTGAATGCGCACGCCATCAAGGCCCGCACGCGCTCTAATCCGCCTCCAAGGGTGCTGGAGGTCGGTGACGTGTGATCCGTTGAGTTTACCGGCAATGACATAGGGATTGCCCTCAGGAGCCTCCAGCGCGTCGAGAACGGCTCTGGCTGCGTGTGGCAGCGGGATGCGTCGAGCGCCGGTTTTGGTATCCGGCAGTTCCATGCCCTTTTGCGTTATATATTCCCATCTCAACTTTTGGATTTCCCCGAGGCGGCAACCGGTCAGGATCAGCAACCGAAAGGCGGCAACCACAAAGGGGGATTCCGAGCCGTCTTGTTCAACTTCAATCAATGTTTGCCCAAGCCGTTCCAACTCTGCGTTTGACAAAAACCGCTCGCGTTTTACTTCGCGATATTTGGGCACGTGGCGGCAGGGGTTGGAGCCGTCCGGTCTCAAACCCCAAACTTCCGCCAGATTAAACATTTTTGACAAAACCCCAAGCGTTCGGTTCGCTTGATAGGGTTTGGCTCGATATTTGTGATGAAGATCAGAAATATCCTTGCGCTCAACGTCAACGGTTTTGAAACTGCCAATGGCGGGCTTGATAAACAAATCTATAGCACGGCGATACTCGCCCTGGGTTGAAGGCTTACAACGCTCCAGGACATGCTCTGAGAAGAAACGTTCACACAAGGACGAAACCGTTGGTGCGCGCCGGTGCAAACTGATTTCTTCGGCGGGATTTTCGCCCTTGGCAACCAGCCCCATAACCTCACGGGCCAGCTTGCGGCCTTGCTCTGCCGTTATTTTTCCGTGCCGCCCCAGCGACACCCGGCGCGTTCGCCCGCCTTTTCGGTATTGGGCCTGATAGGATTTTGCACCGGAGGGCATGACGCGAACCCCGAACCCGGCGATCTGGCTGTCCCAGACAAAGTAATCATTGCTCTGCGCCTGGAGTGCCTCAACTGTTCGTTTCGTAAGTTTTACCATCGGTATTCCTCTCAATATTAGCGCCCCTCGTGGAAGCACTGTGGAAGCAACTGGAAGCAAGTCACAGCGTAAGAGATAGGAACCCAGAGTCGGAGACGTCAAGAATAATATAATGGAAACAACAAGATAGAGTAGGTGGGCGCATTTAGGCGCAAGTGGTGTGATTGGGCAAAACCTATCTCATAACCTGAAGGTCGTAGGTTCAAATCCTACCCCCGCAACCAACGATATCAACGGTTTGGCATATTTCTGCTGGACCGTTTTGTTTTTGGGGCTACCTTGGGGCTACCTGACAGGTGGTAATTTCTTAATTTTTCTAAGAAATTCCGTGTGAACATTTTTTGTAATCAGTAGGTCCGCGGTTCGAGTCCGTGTAGGGCGCAATTTGACGCATTATGTCAACTACTTACTCGATGAGACGAATTTCACCGTCGGTCAAATTGTAATCCGAAAGCATATAGAAAGCTCCAAACAGGTGATTCAATCTGTTGCCACGCCGCACTACGCTCACCGGCCAAAAATGCTGGTTACCGACAAATTCGGCTAACTTGAGCCGAATTTACAGTGTTAAGCCGATTGAAGAAGTAGGTACTTCAACGGTTCAAACGGTATTTGAACGGTTAGTTCAACCGCTGGACCATTCGAAAATAGAACCGTTGGTCAACAGAAAGAAGTTCATATGAACACTCAAAATACAGGTTTCGGGTTTCTCTTGCCTGCCTTAATGAACCCCGCTACCGCAACGGTCCTTGCGATTGGGGTGGTCGGTTTTGGTTTGATGAAACTGTTGGCGGAGGACGAAAATGCCGAAGACAAACCGCCGGTCAACCGTTTAGCAGACAAACAGCAACAGCCGCGATCTTCGATTCAGCCAAATGTTGTTCTTCAAGTTAAGTCGGCTGAACCCGAAAAAGTTCTACCAGAACCGGCAGTGGAACCGTTAAAAACAGCGGTTGAGAAGCCTGACACCGTCATAATTGAGCCGTTCGAAACTCAATTATCCGCACATGAACCTGACCGAGGCGAATTGATCCGGCGATACATGTCGGAACTCGGAAAAAGAAGTGCAGCGGTGCGTGCAGCAAAAAAGCAAAAAGCCATCGGATAGCATTGGATTAATAGGCATGAACGCTCAAAAGCCTCCATTACTCCCTCTTTGTACGGCAAGCGCTATCGGCCCATAGCTGTCATTGACCACACCTTGTCACCGCTGCAGTGTGGACCGTCAGACCGGACCTTCGCTGCGAGGGCAAAATCTGGACTAACGCGCCATTCGCTGCGGATGCGCAAGTGGCCGGTTTACGCATGTCCACATGATCATGTGCTGCGATGCGGCTTCGCCAAAACCGACCGGACAGGATTCGTCTAACTTCACCTAGGTGCCTCATAGGCGATTTTGAGAATTGAAGCATCAATACAATCTTTGATTGATCGTGATTCTCTGATACCAGTAATGCCATAGGGTTTTCTTATACGAGCATTTGGAGGCACCAATGATTGAAAAGATATTGATTGAAAAAGAGGGATCGTACCAAGGGGAAAGCCAAATAGTGGATGGTAATCCTCCCATTTTTCATGGGGTCCGCTTGTAGAATTACGCGGCTAGTTT
>CAYWSS010000708.1:0-3288 GCA_964460505.1 uncultured Caldilineaceae bacterium
AGGTGGCTCGGTCGGAGACCGGCCACAGCACCGGGTTTACTGAACCTGTACCCTGGGAGAGGGTTGGGGTGAGGGTAAATTCTCACATCAGTCCGAATTATTTGTCTGCCGGCAAGATAAAATCCAGCGGGATGGATGGCATCAACATGCTGCGGGCAACCGTTTGCTCTTTGGGATTTATGGCCGATAGCTGAAGGATTACCCTGGCGTGGTCGTAGGCCGCTTTATCTAAATCGCCATGGGCAGTGTACGCTTTGGCCCGATTCTCGTAAACGGTGGGATGCTCCGGGTTCAATTCAATGACCTTGCTGTAGTCGGCAATGGATTGCTCGGTGTTGCCCTCAACCCGGTGGGCGTGCGCCCGGTTAAAATAGGCGTAAACGTATTCCGGATTTAGCTCAATCGCCCGGTCGTAGTCGGTAATAGCCGGCACGTGATTTTGCATCATGGCGTGGGTTAAGCCTCTATTAACATAAGCGGCTACAAATTCCGGGGCCAGCTCAATAGTCCGGCCAAAGGCGGCCAGCGCTTCTTTATATTTGCCCATCCAGACCATCGTATTTCCCCGGTTGTAGTGAGCGTAGATATTTTTGGGATTAAGCTTGATGACCCGGTCATAATTTTCTACCCCGCGCCGGTAATCTCGCAGGCCGGTGTAGGCAATGCCCCGATTGACGTAGGCGGCCACAAAGTGAGGAGCCAGCTTAATGGCCCGGTCACAATCGAGCACCGCCTGGGCATAATTATCCATCATCAGGTGGGCTGCGCTGCGGTTGTTGTAGGCTTCAACAAAGTGCCGGTCAAGTTTGATGGCCCGGGTGTAATCGAAGATGGCTTGCTCGTAATTCCTCATGCCGGCGTGGGTTAACCCCCGTTTGTTGTATGCGCGAGAGTCATTGAGCGTTACATCCTTTTGTGTCGTAGAAATTTGGGTTGCGTTGCTGCTAAAGGCCTTAAGCGCGGCCACAAATTCCTTTATATCTGTGAAGCGTTCCTCCCTGTCTTTGGCCATTGCTTTTTCAACCAAACCGGCCAGCGGGCCAACCTCTCGCCACAACTCCGGCAATCTTCCAGGTTTTTCTTCGCAGATGGCCTTTTCAAGCAAGATATACCGCCGCAAATCCTGATTGAGGTTCAACCGGTCTTCGGACATAACCCGGCGGTCGAGTTCATCCAGATCGATATAATGGTGACCGGTCAGCATAAAATACAATAGTTCGCCGACTTGATAAATATCGCTGCGAGGGTCTAAATCCTCACCTCGAAACTGTTCGGGAGAATTGTACAGAACGGTTCCCGGTTGAAATCCGGGGTTGGTTAGCCCAATACCGCCCATGGCTTTGGGCAGATAGGCCAGCCCAAAATCAATTACTTTAGGGCGGCCGTTTGCGGTGAGCAGAATATTCTCGGCTTTAATATCCCGGTGGACAGCTTTTTTTTCGTGAAGTTGGGCCAGTCCCTCACAAATTCCAAGGGTCAAATCTACCGCTTGTTTTACCGGCAGCTTACCTTGCCGGATGAGTAAATGGTGCAAACTGCCGCCGGGCAGATATTCCATAATCATATAAAATTTCTTTTCTTCAATTCGCAATCCGTGGATTGTAACCACATTGGGATGCTCAATTGAGGCGGCAATGCGGGCTTCCTGCAGAAAACGTTTGAGCGCTTTCTCCTTCCATTTTTCTAATTGCAAAAATTTTATGGCTACCCGCCGGTTTAACCTTTTATCAAGCGCTTCAAATACGTTAGCAAAACCACCCTGCCCCAGCAAACGGACTATTTCGTATTCAAAAAGTTTTTGACCAGGTTTCAGCACCAGTTACGCTCCAGAACTTATCACACTACTATTATACTGAGCGTTAACAAAACGTGTAATTTGCAGGGTGCAGGGTGCAGATAGCAGGTAGCAAATAGCTGGTAGCAGGTCGCAAGGTTGCAGGGGGCAGAGACGTACAATCGTAAATCGATATAAACCGCAGGTTGGGGTATAATTTTGAGGAGAGGCTAAATATGGCAACCCTGGCTCAACCCTTTCAAAAATATTGGGCCATCTTCAAAACCCAGCTCACCAACAACTTTGCCTACCCCGCCGACCTGCTGTCGCGGAGCATCACCATTGTCCTGTTTATGTGGGTATTTGTGCAACTGTGGCGAACTACTTACAGCGCAGTGGGGCAGGAGGTAATTGCCGGGCTGTCGCTGCGGGAGACATTGTGGTATCTGATGCTGGCCGAAACAATTGTACTCAGCCGGCCGCGCCTGTCCGGCGCCATTGCCGAGGCGGTGAAAGATGGTTCTATTGCCTACCTGCTGAACAAACCGTACAATTTCCTGTTTTATCAGGCCAGCGTTGGGCTGGGGAACAGCGCTATCCAGACCGTATTTAACGCCCTGGCCGGAGGCACAATTGTGTGGTTGATGGTTGGCCCTCCCCCCGACCCCCGGGGCTGGCCGCTGGTGCCGGCGGCCATGCTGGCGGCGTGGTGCATCGATTTTTGTATTTCTGCGGTGATTGGCCTGACCGCATTTGTTACAGAAGATGTCACTGCCTTTGAGTGGATTTATCAAAAGGTGATGTTTATTCTGGGCGGCTTGCTGATTCCGCTTGATTTTTACCCCGATTGGCTGCAGTCCATCTCATTTTTTCTGCCCTTTGCTTACACCGTGTACGGCCCGGCTCGATTATTTGTGCAGCCCGAGTTGGCCCGTTTTGCGGCGCTGTTCACCGGCCAACTCATCTGGCTGACAATTTTGGGGTTGCTGCTATATTTTATTTACCGGCGCGGTGTGGCCTGGCTGTCGATAAACGGAGGGTAGTCTTGAAACGCGAACTTACTTTTCTGCTGGCGCTGTGGAAAGCCAACCTCCTGTCGGCCATGGAATACCGAACCACCTTCCTGCTGCAGGTCGGCGGGATGATATTAAACAATGCCATCTATTTCATTTTCTGGGTGGTTTTCTTCGACCGATTCAAAGAAATCAGGGGATGGGGACTCAACGAAATGCTGCTGCTGTTTGGCATTGTGGCGACCGGTTTTGGCTTATCTGTGTTTCTGTTTGGCAACGTGGTGCAGTTATCCAACGTCATTGCCGGCGGGCGGCCGGATTATTATCTCTCGCTGCCCCGGCCGGTGCTGCTGCACGTGCTGGCCAGCCGCAGCAATGCCAGCGGCGCGGGTGACACCATCTACGGTTTGGTGAGTTTTGCCCTGGTGGGGCAATTTACGCTGGGGATGGTCGGTCGGTACGTGCTCGGTACCCTTTTGGCCATGATTGTCTTTATTTCCT
>CAYWSS010000709.1:0-3288 GCA_964460505.1 uncultured Caldilineaceae bacterium
GTCCTCCCCCCTCCTGAGGGGGGAGTTAGAGGGGGGTAAGTAGTTACAAAATTTTTTCACAAAGTGAAGCTCCTGTCACTTTTTCCCCCTCAATTTTCGCTTTGCCTCGCCGAGCGTACCGTTTTTGGGCTATTTATGCAACACTCTCGTGGATTGAGTGAAATTAAAGTAACCTGGATAAAATTAAAAGGAGAAGGACTTGTGAAAGTAACAGATATGTGGCGCTCACGCCAAAAACCAACCCTCTCATTTGAGTTATTCCCGGCCAGAACCAAAAAAGCAGCCGGGAATCTCGACAAAGCAATTGATAAGCTGGCCGCGCTGAACCCGAATTTTGTGTCCGTGACCTTTGGAGCCGGAGGCTCTACCCGGGCCGGCTCGCGCCGGCTCGTGCAGAAATTGAAAAATGAAAAAGGGTTGGAGGTGATGGCCTACTTTGCCGGCTATGGCCTGGGGCCTGATGACATCACCGCTGTACTGGACGACTATCAAGCCATAGGGGTTGAAAATATTCTGGTGGTACGCGGAGATGTGCCCCGTGACCAGGAGGATTTTAAACCTCACCCCGACAGTTTCGCCCACGCTTCTGACCTGATGGCCTTTGTCCGACCCCGGTACAGCTTTTGTACGGGGGTGGCCGCTTACCCGGAGGGCCATATTGAGGCCGACAGTAAAGAGAAAGACCTCGAGTATCTGAAGCTCAAGGTGGATAATGGGGCAGAGCACATTATCTGCAACTATTTCTACGACAACCAATATTTCTTTAACTTTGTTGACCGCTGTCGGGCCATCGGCATCAATGTTCCGATTTTGCCTGGAGTGATGCCCATCTACAGCGTCAAGATGATGGAAATCCTGGCCGGTATCTGTGGCGCGACCATTGTCGATAAATTGCGTCAAGGGCTGACTGCTTTGCCCGCCGGGGACAAGTCAGCCCTGCTCGATTTTGGGATTGAGTTTGCTGCCGGCCAGTGCCGGGAATTGCTCAAGGCAGGCGTGCCTGGATTGCACATCTACACTATGGACCGGAGCAAATCTGCCGTGGGCATTGTCAATCGCCTGCGAAGCGATGGGATATTGAGTTAGGAATGAATATGAACCCTTGGCAGTAAACAAAAAGCATGAAGTACCAGGGGGTAGGAAGTAGGGAGTAAGGAACAGGGAGTAGGGAGGATATTCTCCCTACTTCCTACTCCCACCGTATCTGGCAGGAGATGTTCGACTTTTCTGGTTCATAGCGGGCAAGGCAGCAACTTGAGTTATTCTAAATGACTCCAAAAAAACGCAACAGCGCGTAAATAATTATTAGCCACAACACAACCCGCCAGATGTTGCCGGTTATTAATGCTTGCCAGCCTACCTTGTAGCCCAACTCTTCAAGTTTAGCTTTCAGTTGAAAAGTGCCGGGTTCGGTCAGCGTGGACCCATCGGGAAAAACCAGGGTGGGCACGCTTTCGTTGCCGTTGTTGATTGACCGCACATGTGCCGCCGCTGTTTGATCTTGCCGAATATCAATGTATTCAAACGGAACGTCTGATTTAACCAGCATACTTTTTACCGGCCCCACCTCGGGACAAAAAGAATGTCCATACATAATTACTTTATCTACCGCAACGTCATCTGTCATTGATTATCTCCGCTGATTGTTTTGTTGAACGTCTGCCGGCTGCGTTAACACCCACCCTTTTCAGCAGCCCGCCGCGATTGTCTGCTCTTGATACGCGCCTCCCGAAACTGCGCCCGCACCCGACCGGCAGACACGGCCATCACAATAGATTGCACGGCTCCAATTTCCTCGCTGCTCAATCCCTCTTCTTTGGCCACGCCAAAGTAGTGATCCATTCAAGGATAACAACCCAGCGCCATAGCCGCCGCCAGATGGAGCATCAGCGTCGTTTTCGGTTTCAGAATATCGTTATTGCGCGCCGAATCGTAAAAATCGGTGTAAGCCTTTTTCTGTTTCTCCGGTAACATTGTCTCCTCTTTTTCCGGCCGATTAAAATTGCTATGGAGCCGTATCGTAGGCCCCCATTACATTTTGGTCAAAATCAATCAGAGCGCCCGTCATCATTTGAGCGTCATCGCTGAGAAGGTAGGCGGTAAGTTTAGCCACATCCAGCGGGCGCAGGATTCGGCCAAAGGGCTGCTGTAAATCGGCTGCTTCCAGCCAGTTTTCGGGCTGGCCGCCGGCCAATTGTATGTCATGCTCCGCGGCGGTGGCCGTCCAGCCAATGTTAACGCCATTGACCCGGACGCGGTCGCTTCGCAGCGAGTGAGCCACATTTTTGGTCAGGGTGGCCAACGCTCCTTTTGAGGCGCTGTAGGCCATGATAAACGGCTGCCCGCCATAACTGGACATGGTCAGGATATTTACAATGCTGCCGCCGCGTTTTTCTCGCTTCATGACCCGCGCCGCTTCCTGAATGAGGATGAACGGGGCCCGGCTGTTGACCGCAAAGATAAAATCCCACAGCTCCGCTGTCGTATCCTCCAGTGCGCCTCGATTGGTTACACCGGCCGCGTTTACCAGGCCGTCAACCCGGCCAAACCGCTCATCGCAGGCTTGCACCACCCGCCGGCACTCTGCTTCATGCACAAAATCGGCCGGGACGTAAAGCGTTGGGGCGCCGGCGCCAATCAAGTCAGCTGCCACCTTTTCGCCCCGCTCCTGATTGCGCCCGCAAATCACCAGGCCGGCTGCGCCCTGCCCGGCCAAATAACGGGCAATGCCCTCGCCCAGCCCCTGCGTGCTGCCCGTAACAATAACTATTTTATCACTAAATTTGTTGTTGGTTGATGCGTTCATTAATTTTGTCTCCTCCTTGAGCGCGGAGATTTTTCAGAAAGTAAACCAGCCGCGTGATGCGGCTTCTACTCCCATTATTGAATAAACGAATTTTAGCATATACCCGTTGTCATGTTCAAACCGGCCATAAACTTTTGAGGTTGGGCATACCCTAACCTAATCGAGTTGGATACGGTGCGAAGAATTTCTGCATCGAATTGCACGAATTAATACGAAAAAATAAAAAATTTGTAGGGGTCAAGAACATGTTGAACAGACAGGATTATGAAATTCTCACGCAAAGCCGCTAAGAACGCCAGGAAAAACATTAAAATCTTTGCGATTTTGCGTGAGATAAAAGTGTTCGACATCTTATTGACCCCTACAAAAAAATAAAAAATTAGTGTAATTTGTGGCAGATAATACGCTTTTTATAGAGCAATCCTGCAAACTACCAGAGAGCCATTTTTTATAGCTTTAATTTGAGAAATTCGCGTAATTCG
>CAYWSS010000710.1:0-3280 GCA_964460505.1 uncultured Caldilineaceae bacterium
TTCGTGGCAGATAACACGCTTTTTATAGAGCGATCCTGCAAACTACCAGAGAGCCGAATTAATTAACTTACCCATTTTCCTCATACTGCGTACTGCGTATAATTTTGCTCTTTACGGAGTACATAATACGCAATATGTTGCCGATCCCAATTGGGCAAGTTATTTACGCACCATCACTTGTTGTTTTACTCATTTTTCAACATTAATCCGAATCTATTCAGGCTGACCAAAAAATTCTGCACCGAATTTTCGCAAATTTCGCAAATTAGAAATAAAAATTCGTACAATTCGTGTAATTCGGTGCAAAAAATAAATCAATCTGAACAGACACATTAACCCAATTGAAAGGGATAAACTATGGCGCTAAAACATTTGCAAACCGCACTTGATGTGGCGACGGAGTTGTCTAAGAACGATGAATTCAAAATTGACCCCAGAGACTTCTTTTCAGCCAAAGAGCGGGGCGGCTCGGTTGGCACTCAAATTGCCCAGCTAACGGCTTCGCTGTCAGAGGCGGCCCAGATATTAAACAGCAGCATGCCGCAGGAAGATGGGGAAGGCGGCTACGTAAACGTTATTTCACCCGTGGTGATGCCCAAAGAAACGCGTTCGTACGTGTGGGTTTTTTGGGCAATGGTCATGGCCTTTATTGGCGTTATTGGGCTGGCAATATGGGCCGCGGCGTTTGATTCAACAATCCTGGGGCCGTTTGGCATTGTTTACTGGTTTTTGTGGCTGTTTTACATTGCTTTCAGCCTCTGGAAGAACACATTTGTGATGATTCCCGATGGCTGCCAGGCCCTGATTACCAAATATCAGAAAGTTGAAGAAATTGTCGGGCCGGGGCGAAAGGTGTTGCTGCACCCGCTAAAACGGGTCAGTTACATTGTAAACACCACCAAAGAGTATCCCTACAATGCCCCTATCCGGCAGGCGCCCACCCAGGGGCGGGTTGAGGCCTCGGTGGACCTGTTCCTTCAGTTCAGAATAGAAAACCCCGGCGACTTCATTTTTACATTGGGCGGCGCCAAAGGATTTTCTGAAAAGCTGCACAACGCCATCAGCGAGGTCACTCGCGCCTTGATTTACGAGCAGCGGGCGGAAGATATTTACGACCTGGTGGGCGAAAGTACCCAGGGGATGCTGGAAAGCCTGAATCGACAGTTTTTGCCGGCGGTGCGATTTGTTAACGCCAACATCACCCACGCCGAACCGTCGAGCCAGGAGTATCGCATGGACCTGGCCGCAGCGGAGGTTATTCGCGTAGCAAAAGAAGCCTACACCTACCAGTACGAGCTCAACCTCAGAAAAGAACAGGATGAGGGCGAACTCAACAAAGAACTGGCCTCGCTGCGGGAGCACCTGTCCGAGATTATGGCCGAGGTGGCCACTTATCAGGCCCAGATTGACACTGCCAATGAAAAGGCGGTCAACCGGGCCAATGCTTATGCCCAGCAGCTACTCATTGAGGCAGAAAGTGAGGCCCGGGCCAACGCCGCCCTGCTGGAAGCCCAGGCCCTTGATATTAAGGCCTTGAACAGCGCGCGCTATCCGGAAATCCTGGAATATCGCTTCAAGCAGGAAAAATTGGATAAGCTGGAGGCCATTGCGGATAAATTACCGCAAATTATCAATATTGGCCCATCCGGTGAAAACGACGTGAATTTTATGGCCGTGGCCCGGCAGATGTTGGGCGTAAAAGATGTACCGCTGTACACGCCCGAAGATTTGCAGAGCATCCACAAAAAAACAAACGATATTACGGCTCGAATCAAAGCGCGTTCCCAACAAATTGAGGCGTTAGAGGTGCAGCCCGAAGTGGGCGGCGCGGTTCAACCTGCGCTGGACATAATTGTGCCCGATGCAGAGCTGGTGGCAGGAGGTGGAAAATAATGGCTGTTCAACAACAAGGTTTCTCGAAGATAAAAGAAGTTGTTGCTTCCTGGAACAACGTGCGCCAACTGTTGCGCTCCGGCGACGGAAACAATTTGGTGCCGGTGGTTATTCCTAAAAGTAAACATACCTTCGGCTGGCTGTTTTGGTTTGGGTTGGCCATCTGGTTGGGCACCACGCTGCTATTTACCGGCAGCCTGGGGTTAATTGGCCTGGCGTTTATTGTGGGTATCGGCTTTACGGCCTTTGGCGGCTTTGCCTGGTTTCGCAGCGCGGTAATTGAGATTGAAGAAGGAACCACCGGTATTTACTCCCGCTTTGGCAAAATTGAGGGCGAATTAAAACCGGGCCGAAATTTCCTGTGGCTGCCCTGGGACAAAGTGGAGTACATTGTGGATACCTCTACCGAAATTCCCTACACCGCCCCCGTGCTGGCCTCGCCCACCCGGGAGAATGTGCCGCTGAAATCGATTGAGTTTTTTCTTAAATTTCGCATTGTCAATCCGATAAAATTTGTGCGCCACATTGGGGCTACCAATTTTGATGCCGTATTGAGCAGTGCCGTGCAGGATGCCATTCGCCGCCGCAGCCGCCAGCTGGAGACGGCGGCCGCCTACGATTTACGCGGCAGTAATGTAACAGATATGCAGGAATATCTGAACCGGCAGATGGAACGGTACGGGGTTAGTATTTTGGGAGCCAACATTCCGGATGTGCAACTGCCCGACCAGTATCGAGAAAATTTAGCCACCCGCGAACGTGTCTCCAAAGAGCAGGTGGCGTACGAGAAAGAGTGGGAGCTTATCCGCAAGCGGCGCAACGACACCATTTTGATGGAGATTGAGCGGGCAAAAAAGGAGCGCGATGAAAAAATTATTGCGGTAAAGGAGGCGCTTAACAAAGCCAGGCAGGAAGTAGCCCAGATGTTGCAGGAAAAAGAAACCGACGCCGAAAAAATTCGCCTGGAAATTGAAGCTGCCGGCCGAGCCGAGTTGAAAGCCGCCGAAAACGAAGCCCGCGCTCTGAAAAGCCTGGGGCAATCCTACCACGATAATCAAGCTGTACTTAAATATCAACTGGAATTGAAGGGCCTGCAAGTGGCCGGAGAATTGCTGCAAAGCGCCCCTCGCCCGTTGCTGGTCAACAGCCAGGGCGATAGCGGCTCTTCGGCGTTGTCTACGCTGGTGCTGGCCCAAATTTTGCCCGAATTGCTGGATAAACAATCCGGCAAAAACGGCGGCCACGCCGATGCGTTGAGGTGGCTGAAAGAAGAAACGCAAAATTAGGTGGCAGGGGGGCAGATTGCGGGTACAGGCTCAGTAAACCCGGTGCTGTGGCCGGTCTTCGAACGTGCCACCTCAGCGGCGACGGGCCACACACTGTGGCC
>CAYWSS010000711.1:0-3261 GCA_964460505.1 uncultured Caldilineaceae bacterium
CATCCTCTGCCGCTTTTTCGTCAATGTCAATCAACTCACGCGCAAAGTCGCGCCGAATCGCTGTTACTTCCTCAAGGCGTTTGGCTTGTTCTTCGAGTGCGGCGGTTTCATCATTGATCGCATTAATAATGTCCTGGGCCTTATCGGTTTGGTATGCAACGGCGCTGTCTTCTGCGTCCCTGGCCTGGGTCAATTCATTTAATTTTACGGTCAATTCCTCGATTTTTGCCCCGGCATCGGCAGCGGCGGCAGCCTCAAAAATTGACAGGCCATCACGACCCTGTAACGCCCGCAATTTTTTGATGGCATTTTCAGTTGATGCTATTTGGTCATCTAATGTTCCGCTTCCTGTTAAAACCCGCGTATCTCGCAGATTCGCCGCCATTTCTGAAAACGCGCCAGAAAGACCTTCAGTTGCTCCTGTCCCCCTGTTTAGGTCCCGCACTAAAAACCCTATTTGTTCCTGCATATCGCCAAAGGAATTAGAGAGCGCCTGAGAACCGCCATCAGCTTCCCTCGCTGCTTCAGCACTACCTCCAAATTTCTTTTCCAATTCGCCCAAAATCATTGCTTGGGCTTTGGCTGTTTCTCCGCTTTTTACAAATCCCTTGATTTGCTCTTTTTGTTGCTCGCTAAATGAAACACCTACACGGGTTAAGGCGCTTAACCCGAGTAGTGGATCATTTAGGGCTTTCCCCAACTGAATGGAGGTGTTTTTTAGTTGTTCGGCAGATGGAGTAGCTCCGCTATTCATAGCGGTAGCAACGTCGAGGACTGACTTTGTGGCGCGCGGGAATGTGTCTTTGCCTATATTCGTAAAACTGAGTAACATCGCCTGAGCGGAGATAGTGGCTTCATCTCCGATATTGGTAGTGTTTTGCAGCTCAGAGGCCATCTGTTTTAATTCGTGTGCCGTTAGACCCGCCGCTCCTCCGGTTGATTTTATGCGCTGTTCTAATTGCGCTTCAGCCTGGGCCTGTATTTTGGATAGCTTTATACTTTTTTTCCCAAAATCAAAAATCGCCTTTGCTGCTAATCCGATACCAATTCCAGCCAGGGCCTTTTTCGCAAATGTAGCTGTTTTCTGGGAATCATTCCGAAGTTGTTTCATTCCCTTCGAATTGTATTTGGTTATTAAATTTATAAATGCGTTCGCCATTTTTTTATGCTATAATATTCTTATGACTACACCAATAAAACCTATAAAAAAATCACCGCCACAATTAATCATAACTGTAGACGCCGGTTTAAGGTTTGGGATCGGCTTCTGGCTGGCTTTCGTGGGGGTAATGATAATCGTACTCCCTATTGTTTGGTGTGTGATGACTATACCGTTAAATCCCTAGCCAAACCCGCAACATTTCCCGCTCATAGTCACTCATCGCCTCGACCTCGGCGTAATTAATCCCTGCCGCTTTCCAGGCGGCGGCGGCCAGATTCAACCTCCCTGAAAATTCCAGGTAATCGTCCGGCAATTGGCTATATAGTTGGTTCAGGATACCTTGACTCGGCCTTTGCGTTTTCCGGTTCCGTTTGATTGCTCGGACGGTTTCGCGGAGGCTGCCGAGTTTCTGGCTAAAAAACGGAAATGCTCACGGGCGAAAGCCAGGGCCAGATGACAGATAAAATTGTCACCCTCGCCGGGGGAACTATCCTCAATAGCCTGCCTCAGTTCATCGGCCCCGGCCTTGCCCTTGATGGGGTATTGCATTTCTGTCCCCTGCCAGACATTGACAAATACCTGTCCCACTAATTCAGCCGCCAAACCAACATCGCCGGCCCCCTTCTCCTCCCAATCCAGTTGTAATCTCGCCCAATTGGGGGGCACATTGGCCCGAACCGTAAAAAACAATGGCGGGTCACAGGCTATGCCCAAATCGGCGGTACTGAGTACCCTGGTGCTGCTATAGTTAAATTTCATTTCAATCACCCCATAATAAAAAAGGCCCGGCCCGAACCAGGCCAGGCCCTAATCCTATTAAAGTCTACGCACTCAAACCGGCATACCACAAACCGATGTGATTTTTACCGGCCCGTCGGCGCTGTTGTTTGTGGTCCTAAAGGCCAGTTCAGCACTGAATAAATCGTCACTCACATTCTCGGTGTAGTTCTCTACATAGAGTTCAGTTAGTTCCACCGTGATTGACCAGGCTGTGCTATCCACAATGTTGTAGGGGCTGGTAAAGGTCAGGTGAAAGTCGCTGACGGTCTGCCCCGTGTAATAGCCCCACTCGGTTGCATCCTCCACTAGTGCATTAATGGTTCCCGTTACCTCAATCTGCCCGGCATAGGCCCCGCTTGGCTGCTGGTTTCCACTTGACACTGCAAACAGTTGATTTTTAGCATCAATGTTTATCGTGGCTCCCTGTACCTTGTCATAGGCCGACCCGCCTCGCGTTAAACTGGCCGACCACGCCTGTAGCGGGTAGTAGTACAGATGGGCGGCATTACCAAATGTCCCGGCGGTAGTCGCCGATGGGAAACGGGTTGCCAGCTCAGCCGTCGCCATTAACAGTCCATCGGCGGCGGTGCGGTCGTAGGTCATTGATAAACTAGGTACAACACAGCCATTATAGAAGTTCGAGTTTGTGGCCCCGCGTGGCTGCCCCCCCTCCTCGATTTTGAGCGATGGTGCGGTCTGGCTGGTGCTGGCCGTAAACACATTAGTATTGAGGTCAACACCGGAGACCGTCACCATCCCACCGGTAACAGTGCCGGTAACGCTGAATGTAATTGCATTGGTGGAACCGTCATACCGGCCCTGACTATAGTAGTCGCCGTCAACGCTGCCGGCCGACGTACCAATGGTGATTGTTTCTTGCGTACTGCCGGATTGAATAATATCGACAGCCGCGCCGGATGCGGCGGTACTGGATGCAATGACAAATTTTAGTTGCTCGGTCCCGTCGGGCTGCGTGTCCAATGTTGCCACCGATGCAAACGCCGTTGACGACAAAGCCGCCGCGCCCGCAGTTGGGGTGCGGGTGGCACTGCCCAGGACGGCATAGAAGAACGGGTCCATTAGTTCGGGATAGACCGGCATCTCTAGCGACCCCTCCTCCGTATAGGCTCCGGCGACGGGGGCGGCATTGTTCATCGCCCTGATACCCGCTGCATGGTTGGGGAAAATGGGATTGACCGACGGCGTAAACCGCACGGACCCCGGCACAACCGGTACATCACGCCAGCCGGTAGCTCCCCCGCCATTACCGCCGATATTCCAATCCGCGGAGGCCGCGTTTCTATTGATAGCGAAAAGGC
>CAYWSS010000712.1:0-3248 GCA_964460505.1 uncultured Caldilineaceae bacterium
GTTGCTTGGTCTGTCGCCCTTTTTTCTTGTTCTTTTGATAAATTCATCAGTTTTAGCTTTCAGTTCTGCCTCAGCCAGTTCGTTTTTTTGACATATGCTATTCCCCTATCTTATTTTTGATGTTCAAAATCAGCGTTCCAATTATACTGACCTGAACCAATATTGGGGAAATAGGCACGGACTGGCCCTTTCCTTAACTTCACACCTATGGGGCGTGAGGGCATCCCCCCGAATTCCCATGGTGTGTTCCAGTTTTCTGAAATCTGGGACGCCCCCGAAATATGCGCAAAAATAAGGGGGGAGGTGATATTTGTCACTGATTTTAGGTGACATTTGTCACTAACAGATGTATGTGAAATGTTTTACAATACGTAGTGAAAGTTTTAAGGAGATATTTGTTTCTCCAACAGTCAAAAAAATTAATGTTGTTGATCGGCAACGGCCGGCGATCATTCGCCGGTCGTTGTTATTTTTTAGAAGAGAGTTATTTATGAATTCGGAGATGATTTTAACCTTTGTAATATTAATTGTCACAATTGTCATTTTTGTCTGGGACAAGCTGCGGGTAGATATTGTGGCGTTGTTAGCCTTGCTTGCCCTGGCTCTCACGGGAATTCTGGAGCCGAAGCAAGCCCTGGCCGGCTTTTCTAACACCACCGTGATTATGATTGCTGTGCTGTTTGTGGTGGGGGGCGGCCTCTTTAAAACCGGTGTTGCCGATTGGCTGGGGTCTCAACTTTTAAGACTGGCCGGTAAAAGCGAAACCCGCCTGATAGTTATGCTGATGTTGGGTACAGCGCTGCTGTCTGGGTTTTTGAGCAATACCGGCACGGTGCCGGTGCTGCTGCCCGCCGTAGTGGCCGCCGCCTGGAGAATTGGCAGCGTGCCTTCTAAATTGCTGGTGCCCCTGGCGTTTGCGGCTTCAATTGGGGGCATGATGACCTTGATTGGTACGCCCCCCAACATTGTTATTTCTGCGGCTCTGGAAGAAGGCGGATATCGCCCCTTTGGTTTTTTTGAATACAGCCTGATTGGCTTGCCCCTGCTGCTTATTGGCATTGGGTACATGCTTTATGTGGGGCGTCGTTGGTTGCCCAGCCGGGAAACGCGAGAAGGCTTGCGAGAAGAAGCTACGTTTTCGCCGGAAGAGTTGGCCAGCGTGTACCATTTAGAAGAAAACTTGTTTCGATTGCGAGTGCGGCGCGGCTCCAGAATTGTGAATCAAACGCTGGCCGGTGCCTATATGGGGCGTGATTACGGCGTAACCGTGGTCAGCATTGAACGCGCCGCAGCGGTGAATGGGACTAACGGGCATAACGGTAACGGAAAACAATCCATGGCCTCTCGTTCAGTGGGGCGGATTACCGAAACATTTAGAGTATCGCAGCCGCAGGAAGAAGTTGCACTGGCCACCCCAGGCCCACAGACAATGGTTTACGCCGATGATGTGTTGCTGGTAGAGGGCACGCCGGACGAAGTACACCAGCTGGCGGCAAATATGAACCTGGGTATTCAAACTTTTAATGACGAGGGTGGGCATCCGGAAGAAGAGCTGCTTGACCGCGAAATTGGCTTGGCCGAGATTTTGATTTCTCAACGCTCTGCGCTAATTGGCCGCACCATTGCCGATATGCGCTTTGGCGAAAAGTACAATGTGCAGGTGGTGGGCATTTCCCGGCGCGGAAAATCGCTGGGAGATATGCCGTTGGCTCACGTAAAACTGACCTTTGGCGATGCGCTGTTGGTTCGCGGCACCTGGAAAAACATCAGCCTGCTTAAAAACGAGGCTCGTAACTTTGTGGTTGTGGGTCAGCCCGTATCTATGGAACAAACGCCGGAACTCAGCGGCAAAGGGATTGTGGCCATCCTGGCGATGCTCGGTATGCTGGTGATGATGGTTACCGGCGTGGTTTCTACCGTAATTGCCGTTATCATTACCGCCCTGATTATGGTGTTGACCCGCTGCTTGACCATGGAGCAAGCGTATCGCTCGATTAGCTGGGAGAGCGTAGTGCTGATTGCAGCCATGATCCCCATGAGTACCGCCCTCAATGAAACCGGCGGCGCTCAATTTATTGCCAACGGCCTGGTAAGTACGCTGGGGTCTGTTCACCCGCTGTTGCTGCTGGCCGGCGTATTTATTTTAACCACCTCGTTTACCCAGGTTATCAGCAACACAGCCACCACAATTCTGGTGGCCCCAATTGCCCTGGGCGCGGCGGCAGATATGGGGATGAGCCCCTACCCGGTTATGATGGTGGTCGCCGTAGCGGCATCCTCTGCCTTTATTACCCCCATTGCCTCCCCGGTAAACACTCTGGTGCTAACCCCCGGCGGCTACAAATTCAGCGACTTTATGAAAGTGGGATTCCCGCTGTTGATTATTTTTATGATTGTCAGTTTGCTCCTGGTACCGATGATCTGGGGCCTGTAAAAATCACTTTTCCCGCAATATTAAGTAATTTTCAACTCTAAGTTGTTACTTTTTTGACAGGATTAACAGAATTGGCAAGATTTTTGCCAATTTTACCCTGTAAATCGTGTAAATCCTGTCGATTTATCCTTATGTAAAATTCACAGATTAGTTCTGAAAACTACTTAAAGGGGGGGAACATCCGGTTCCACCCCTTTTTGATTCGCTCCCCCGGTGCCGGGTCAGGTTAATTCTGAAGGGTACTTCCGAGGGAGTCTGGAATTGGTTTCGGCTATCCAGAATGCCAGAACATGTTCCGGACTCCAGTGGTACCCCCAACAAAAAACGTGCCCACTCGATGAGAGGGACACGTTTGGTCGTGAGGAGGCGGGTCAGTCTCGATGCCCGGCCCTGGTTTGCTCAACTGCTCATTTATGCAGCCGGTTGATAGATGACCGGCCGGTAGCGGGGAACGGGGACAGGTTTACCTTCTGCCCGGGCAGCCTCCAGCCAGGCATCTCTGGCCAATTCCACTTCGGCCAGCGCTTCTGCCGGGGTCGTGCCAAATGCGGAGCATCTCTGCAAATCGGGAATGTCGGCAATGTAACCTTCATCCTCCTCGCTATAAAAAATGTTGATATGATGTAACTACTTACCCCCCCTCAATCCCCCCCGAATCGGGGGGGAAGTTAAGTCCTCCCCCCTCCTGAGGGGGGAGTTAGAGGGGGGTAAGTAGTTACAATTTTTCAGGATAGCAAACAAAATAACTACTACTTGTACGCTATACTGAAAACAGAATGAGAACGGAACTTTTGAGATGTCATTCCCGCATGTT
>CAYWSS010000713.1:0-3244 GCA_964460505.1 uncultured Caldilineaceae bacterium
TTTCCCCCCCCTCAACCCCCCCCGATTCGGGGGGGAAGTTAAGTCCTCCCCCCTCAGGAGGGGGAGTTAGAGGGGGGTAAGTAGTTACAAATACCGTTGCTGTAAATTTGCCGGTGCCGGAACACAACCGCCAAAGATGTAAATTTTGCAGTAGCCCGGCTTGATGAGAGCAATTTACCATTGCTTTTCAAATCAGTTGAGTTATGCTAACAGCAAGGTAATTAATAAATCTTGCTGCCGGCAAACCGGAAGCATTTAACTCAAAATGATTGTTGTACTTTACCATATGTACTCCAGTAGATTAAAGATTGGCTCTTGATGATCAAGTGTGCTTTTTGTAATGCCCTCCACATTCCAAATACTGTGTTTTGCAGCGAATGTGGTCACTTTCTGCTTGAAATTAACCAGCGGGTCACTGAGCCTATGGAATCTGATGAGACAGACACCCCGCCCTCGATAAACAATACCCCAAATCACGCCGCTTCTCAGCCAACTTCGTTGCCCAGATTTATCCGATTGCAAATCGGCTCCCGCAAACGAGAGGTCGAGGTAAAACTTGACAAACCCGTTCACATTGGGCGGGTGGATCCCGCCGGTGATATTTTTCCGGAAATTGACATAACGGATGATGATCCTCAGTCGAATCTTGTTTCGCGGCGCCATGCCCGGCTGTTTAACCAAAAGAACAGCATCATGGTAGAGGATTTGGGCAGCATTAACGGTACCTTCCTCAACGGGATGCGCTTACCCCCCTTTGTGCCGGAAATTGTCGGTGACGGCGACCGTTTGCAGTTGGGTACGCTGCAGATGAAAGTTGAATTCCCCGGTTGACAGGGCTATTGGCAGACGGATTTAGCCCAACTTGACTAAATCCGGTGGTCCTCTATAATGGCGCTGTTATGTTATTTCAAAATCCTGCCAAAAACTTAACCCTCAACATGAGTTCCGAAGTTTCCACAATTGTGGACGCCCCCTCGTAGTGCGTCCACTTGATTGATATTATGTAAACCAAACCGTGGACGTGCCGCCGTCCACGGTTTTTTATAGGCTCATGTAGCGCTCCGCCGTGGATGGTGCTCTCCACGGTTTTTATTTTTTTATAATTCAGGAGAGTTCTTATGACTGTTTTACGTTTAGATCACGTGACCATCAGCCACCCCGGCGGCCTTGTCCTCGAAGACCTAAACTGGCCCATTCAACACGGAGACAAGCTGGGATTGGTTGGCCCCAACGGTGCCGGAAAAAGCACCATTTTGCAATTACTCACCGGAGAGCTGCCCCCTGATGACGGATTTGTGGTCGTTTCCAGAGGCGCCACCATGGGTTATCTGCCCCAGGAAATCCGGCTTGACCCCAAAAAGACGGTGCTGGCCGAGGCCCTGACCGCCTCGCCGCGCATTGCCGCACTCGAAGCTGAATTGCACACGGTGGAAACTTCGCTGGGCGATCCGGCAGTGTACGATAACCCTGATGCCCTCGAAAAGGTACTTGAGCATCAAGCCCAACTGCTGGATGCCTACGAGCAAGCCGGGGGGCTGAGCTACGAGAACACCGTCAAAGCCACCTTGCGCCGGCTGGGTTTTTCCAATTCGGATTTTGGCCTGTCCACCGCGGTGCTCAGTGGCGGCCAGAAAAAGATGCTGGGCCTGGCCAGGCTGGTTATCAACCAACCCGCCGTGCTGCTTTTGGACGAGCCTGACAATCACCTTGACCTGACCGGCAAAAACCATCTGGAGCAATTTCTGCGAAGTTATGCCGGAGCCGCCATCATTGTCTCTCATGACCGTTACCTGCTGGATGAAGTGGTTGATGGCATTGTGGAGTTGAAAGGCGGCAAGCTGGATTTTTACAGCGGCAACTACTCCGCCTACGTCACCGAAAAAGAGTTGCGAAAGCTGCGTCAGGCTCAAATGTACGCCGCCCAACAAAAAGAAATTGCCCGGCTGGAAGCGGCCATCGCCCGCTTTGAGATGTGGGCCGGCATGGTGGTTGACGAGAGGCACATCAAACAGGCCCGCAACAAACGGCGTCAGATTGAACAAATGGACAAGGTTGACAAACCATTTGAGCAGCAAAATATGAATTTGCAACTAAACGGCTGGCGCGGCTCGGACAAGGTTCTGGAAATTGTTGACCTCATCAAAATATTTAATGACGATATGATTCTGGCCGGCGTTAATTTAACCTTGTGGCACGGCCAGCGGGTGGGCTTGATTGGCCCCAACGGGGCAGGCAAAAGCGTGCTGTTTCGATGCATTACCGGAAAGATAACACCAAGCGCCGGCACCATAAAAATTGGCCCCAGCATAACCACCGGCATCTACACCCAGGAGCATCAGAGCCTGAATTACAACCAGACTCTGGTAGAAACCGTGCGCGACGCAAAGCCTATGTATCAGAACCAGGCGGTTGCGTTTTTAGGGCGATTCCTGTTTCCCTACCAAAAAGCCACCACCCAAACCGTGGGCAGCCTGAGCGGCGGCGAACGCAGTCGCCTGCAACTGGCCTTGTTGATGCTGCAAGAGCCAAATTTTCTCCTGCTGGATGAGCCAACCAATAACCTCGATATTCAATCGGCGGAGGTGCTGGAGCAAGCGTTGGACAGTTTTAACGGCACGCTGCTGGTTATTTCGCACGACCGGTATTTTCTGGACAAAACCGTAGATTGGGTGGTAGAACTTGAACCAAACCGGGGGTCTCTGGTAGAATACCAGGGTGGTTACACAGATTATCTTTCGGCAAAGAAATAATACCGTGAGTTTTCAGGAGATTTAGTAAGTTAACAATCTATTGCGTATCTAAAAACACGCAGTATGTCATAAATTCCCGAAGATTTGGCACGGCAAAAGTGAGCGCAGAATATGCAGGTTCAACTGGATAAGTTGCAAATAGAATTGGCTACAGAGCAGCAGCGGCTGGCAGAGGTGGAAACGACTCTGGCCATGCGCCGGTCCGAGATCAGCGCCCTTGAATTTGAGCTGGATGCCAAAGTTGGCCACCTGATGGAGAAACTGGAGGGTCTGGAATCGGAGATTGGTTATTACCAGGATCGCGTTCAGCTTATCCGCACCAGACAGATTTTTGGGCGGGCGCACGCTCCCCCGCCTGTGTGGTGAAACCTTCCCACCTGCCCAATGGTGAGCGCCACCCCCACCAGTTGGCCCTTGAGCCGTGGGGTCATTGTATCCTTATAGGTTTGCATAGGGTCGGTCAGTAATCCCTCTTTAAACTCACCCCCTGCCTT
>CAYWSS010000714.1:0-3242 GCA_964460505.1 uncultured Caldilineaceae bacterium
AGTTAATCAAACACACACACAACACTCAAAATCCCAACTGGGCCGGCTGAATATCATAAATGGGGCGGTTAAAAGAATAAAAGGAATATCTGGTGTTCTCCACAAATCCAAGCCGCCGGGCCAGTTTGAGGGATGCTTTGTTATAAGCAAAACAATCCCAGGTTGGTTCAACATTATTTTTCAGGCAATATTCTACAAATGCAGCGCCTAATGTTGTCCCTAACCCCAAACCTTGATGGTCTTGCAAAACGGCAATATCAATTTCCGCTGTTTTAGCCGCCACACAAGCTGAGTAACAAAGGCCCACGACCTGCTCGTTCTGCGTGACACAGAAGCCAAATCCATTTTGCAAAAAATCACCAACCGAGCGCCAAAAACGCATTGGCAAATCTAAATCCAGCAAGATTCCTGTCTCAAATAGTTGTTCATCCAACTTTCTGAGCTTATATGCCGGGGGCAACCCACGCCCCTCTTTTGCCGCCGGCAATTGATCATTTTGAAAGGCAAAACGTATTCTTTGGCGCTTTCTAATCAATCTCTGCGGCAAGGCATCCAGTTTTTCCTGCCATACCAGTGGAGGTTTGTACCAAAGTAAATAGCTCGGCGTTAGCTGTGAATCCTGAAAAATCAACCGGGCTATAGAATGATTAAAGGTGCGATTATTTTCATCGCCGAACAGAAAAGCAAAACCAAACCTGGTGAATATCATACAGACCGAGGGGCTTTGTTCATCATCTGCATACAACTCTCCTTGTTGCTGCAACTCTATTACCGCCCGAATCAAAGGAAAGCCTATTTCAGACTGCTCAAACAAGGGATTTATTTTTTGACAAGATTCTTGAGAGATTTTGTGCATATGCACTACAATCCCGTTAGTCGCAAAAACGAAGGGGCATCCAGCCTGTATTTGGGGGTGTCCTGCGCAATAAACACGCTGTTTGGTTCGGCATTTTTTACCAGCAAGGTGCCGGCGCCCACCAGGCTCTTTTCGCCAATGGTAATCTCGTGCCCGATGGTGGCGTTTACCCCAATGAAGCAGTAAGGTTCAATGCTCGTATTGCCCGATACAACCACCTGCCCCGCCAGGTAGCAGTGGTCGCCGATGGTGGTATGGTGCCCAATATGGTTGCCACTCCACAGCATCACATTGTTGCCAATCCTTGACATCGGTTGAATGGCGTTGTGTTCCAAAATCAAACAATTGTCCCCAATCCCCACCTCACCAAAATTGGTTGCTTGTGAGCTGACATAACTGATTAACTCATATCCTTTTTCCTTGGCAGCAAAATATTTTAAAGCCCGCAACCGGTTTAGCTGTTGGTAGCCAACTGCCACAAACATTTTGCAGTTTGCCGGAGGATAATCAACCTCTATCTGCTCAAAAGGAACAACCGGCAGGTTGAATAATGTTGGGGCGGTAATATAGTTTTCATCCACCGTAAATGCGACAACCTGATGCGGGCTGTCATTTTTTAAGTAAAAACAGGTTACTTCCGCGTATTTTCCAACCCCAAAAATAATCACTTTACTCATCTTTTCTTAAATATACCTTTCAGCAATCTTAACCCGGTCAACTTTGCCGTTTTGATTTTTAGGCAATTCCGTTTCAAAAAAGAAGGCGGAAGGAATCATATAATCAGGAATAAAAGCCTTTAAGTTTTGCCTTAGTTCGCCCTCTTTAAGGGGTTGGGTTGAAGCAACCACCGCCACAATCTGGCTTAGCCCTCTTTGTTGACGGTGAATGGCAATGGCCTGGCTGACATGCGGAACACAGCTCAACGCCGTCTCAATTTCTTCTAACTCTATGCGGTAGCCCATATGTTTAATTTGATTATCCCGCCGTCCGACAATATGAATTTTGCCGTCTTCAGGATTGTATTTCACCAGGTCTCCGGTTTTGTACATTATCTCCGGGTAACAATCATTTTCAGGGTTTTGCACAAATACCTGACCCGTCCGCTCAAGATCATTGTAATAACCACTCCCCACATTTGGGCCAAGCAGGCATAGCTCGCCAATCTCGCCAGCCGGCACTCTGCGCCCTGTTTCAGTCAGGATGAGGCCCGAAAAATTGGGGGCCAACCGCCCCAAAGGAGGGAAGCCCTGCAAATCATCAAAGTCAGACGCGGTTATTTCATAGGATGAACAGATGCAGGTACATTCGCTGGGGCCGTAAACGTTAAAGATTTGCGCTCTATCCGAGTACAGATCATACAATTGTTTTAATTTTGATTTGGGATACCCTTCACCCCCAAAAATAAAACGCCGAATTGATTTCATGGTGTCAGGATTAAGCGCCTTCATTGTACTCAAAAATATCAGGAGCGATGGAACCGAAAACCAGCTTGTACAAGTTAAGGCGTCAATCATTTCAAGCAGCCGTTTTGGGTTGGTAACTATTTCTTTGGGAAAAGGCGCCAGAGCAGCCCCTGAAAACAGTGATGAATAGAAATCGAAGACTGAGTTATCAAAATAAAGGGGATTTACATTTGTGAGGATGTCGTCAGCGCTAATTTTATACGTGTTCACACTCCACCTGATAAAATTTAACACATTGCTGTGAGAAATAACCACGCCTTTTGGAAACCCGGTAGAGCCTGAAGTAAACATAATATATGCCGGATTAGCGCCGGTCACATTTTCGGTTTCCAGCAAATTTGTCGCCGGCTGATTTTGGACTATTTCATCAAGGGAGGCTTGTTCGTAATTTACAGCAGAGAGGCCCCACCGCCGGGCAACGGTTTGAAAAGAACGGTCAAACCTGTGATGGCAGAATAATAATTTTGGAGGGCAGGTAACTACAATTTTTTCTAAACGTTTAACCGGGCTGTTTGGATCTAAAATGGTATAAATAGCCCCTATTTTTAAGCAGGCCAGCATACCGGCAAAGGTATTAAAAGTTTTATGGCCCGTTATTCCAACTACGTCTTTTTGAGCAACGCCACTCTCTAAAAAATGTCTTGCTACCCGGTTAGCCTGTGAATTTAAGGCGGCATAAGTTACCTGCTGGTCCGTTTCAAATTTAATCGCACTATTATCAGGATATTTTTCTGCAATATTTTGAAAACTGATCCCCAAATTGTATGAGTACATTATTTCTGTACGCCTTGAACAGCTTCTAAATTATCAGACCACCATCCAGCTCAAACGTTTTGCCGTTAAAAAAATCGTTTTCAATAACAGAGATGATGCCGGCAACAATTTCCGGGGCCTTACCCAATCTTCTCAAGGGGGTATGTTGC
>CAYWSS010000715.1:0-3240 GCA_964460505.1 uncultured Caldilineaceae bacterium
ATGTTCAGTACAAGTGACCGGCACTTTGTTTTCCTGCCAGAAAGTCCTTTAGAGATAAGTGCCGGTCACTTGTACACTTGTTTGTTCCAGACATAAGCCAAAATCCTATAAAGCGCTGTTGAAAAATCATTTTCTCGTAAGGGGGTTTTATGGTACAGCGAATTGGTATGCTGACTGCCGGCGGTGATGCGCCGGGTCTCAATTTTTGCCTCAAAACTATTGTACACAATGCCATCAATCGCGGAATAGAGGTGGTTGGCATCCGTAAAGGCTGGGAGGGGTTAATTAACTACGATCCCGACGAACCGGCCACTCACTCTGATAACGCGATGATTATGAGCAAACACCGGGTGCGGGCCATCGACCAGATGGCCGGCTCATTTTTGCATTCCAGCCGGATCAACCCCGCGCAGCTTTCGCCCGCGCTGGCCCCGCTTTTTTTGCGTACCGGGGTCGACCCTGACCAGCCGCTCGATCTCACCAATCACATCAAACGGGCCGTTGAGCATTTGCAGCTTGATGCGCTTATTGTGTTGGGGGCCGGCAGTGCGCTAAAATATGCTACTCGCCTCAGCCAGGAAGGGGTGCCGGTTATTGGCATCCCTAAATCGGTACACAACGATATTTCCGGCACCGCCTATTCGCTGGGCACGTCCACTGCGGTTCGGCGCGGGGTTCGTTTTGTGCGGGAAATGCGCGATGTGGCCGCCTCGCGTGAGGAGATTGCAGTTATCTCGGTGCTGGGGCACACCTCCGGCCTGTCGACCATGTTGATTTCCACCTTTGCTAACGCCGACCGCACGCTCATCCCGGAAGTGCCCGCCGACCCGCACCGCTTGAGTGAGTTGCTGCTGGATGACCAGCGCCAAAATCCCAGCAACTACGCTATTTTGGCCATGAGCCAGGGCGCACACCTGGACCCCAGTAAATCACCGGAGGAGATGGCCGAGCTGGTAGCCGATGTGGTGGTGGCCGGCCATCGCGGCAGCGGCCCGATGATTGCCGGCGTGCTGGAGAAAATTATGGAGCAGCACGTGCTGTACCAACCCCTGTCTTACCTGACCCGCACCGGAGAAACGGATGGCTGGGATTTAATGGCTGCCACCAATTTTGGCATAATCGCCGTAGAATTGGCGGCAAACGGGCAGGCCGGCAAACTGGTGGCCTATCAATTGAATGCCGGTTACGTTGATGTGCCGTTGGAGCAGGTTACCGAATCGCCCAAAGTCAACCTGACCGAGTTTTACGATGCCGGCAGCTACACCGTCAAACACGACATTTTTTCTGTTGCCCGGCGACGAGTTCCGGCTATTTGATTGGGGTGTGACTAAAATGAGTTGGATGCACCGTACGTATTGCGTACTGCGTATTGCGTAGGGAGAAATTATACGAAATACGCAATAACAACACATTTTAAACACACCCATTTAATTTGGAAGGCTGCCCGTATGCAAACAAACGGCAAAATCCCCATTGTCGATGCCCAAAATGTGGTCAAAAAATTTATGGTGGGCGATACGGAAATCACCATTCTCAAAGCGATTTCATTTAAGGTTTACCCTGGTGAATTTATGATGATTGTCGGGCCATCGGGCAACGGCAAATCCACACTGCTGAATATGTGTACCGGCATCGACTTCCCCAACAGCGGGCAGGTGATGGTCACCGGCCAGGATATTCACGCCTTGAACGCCAACCGGCAGTCGCTGTGGCGCGGCAAAAATGTGGGCATTGTTTTTCAGTTTTTCCAGATGATGCCCTCGCTGACCTTAATGGCCAACGTGATGCTGCCCATGGAATTGGCCGGAAAATATAGCCGCCGCCGGCGCAAAGAGCGGGCCGAACAACTGCTCGAAATGGTCGGGCTGCTTGATCAAAAAGACAAACTGCCGGGCATGGTCAGTGGTGGACAGCAGCAGCGGGCCGCCATTTCCCGCGCCCTGGCCAACGACCCACCCCTGATTATTGCTGATGAACCCACCGGCAACCTCGACCCGGAGTCGGCGCAAACCGTGTTTGATATTTTCCAAAAGCTGGTTAAAGACGGCAAAACCATTATGATGGTCACCCACGACAAAGAGCTGGCCACCCGCGTGTCTCGCCAGATAGAAATTGTAAACGGCAAAATCACCAAAGACGAGTATCGCCATCGCCGCGATTGGGCCGGCAGCTAAAAGGGAGTCAGACAGTTCCACTGGGACGACAACAAGAATGAAAATTGTTGGTAGCAGGTCACGTAACGGAGTGGAGTGACGCCGGCCGGCACTCTGCTTCGCTGCGCCCCTGACTACAAACTTTATTTTCAAGGGAGCGCTGATGTCTGTAAAAAACGGAAACAAGCCGCTCATCACGGTCAAGGATGTTAAAAAGAGCTTCCCGCTGGCCGATGGCAGCCAGGTCGATATTTTAAAGGGCATTTCGTTTGAAATTGACACGGGCGAGTTTGTCTCGATTGTGGGGCCGTCGGGTAACGGCAAATCAACCCTGCTCAACATGATGACCGGCATTGACCGGCCAACCGGCGGCGATGTTGTGGTCACCGGGCAGGATTTAAACCGGTTGAGCGAAAATCGACTGGCCCTGTGGCGGCGCACCAATGTGGGCATTATTTTTCAGTTTTTCCAGATGCTCCCGGCGCTGACTCTGGCGGAAAACGTAATTCTGCCGATGGATTTGGCCAAAAAATATTCAAAAAGAGAACGGCGTGAGCGGGCGATGTACCTGCTGGACAGAGTTGGGCTGGCCGAACAGTCTGACAAATTGCCCCGCACCGTGAGTGGCGGCCAGCAGCAACGGGCTGGAATTGCCCGGGCCATGGCCGTGGATCCGCCGCTGATTGTGGGCGATGAGCCGACCGGGCGACTTGATCCAAAAAGCGCAGAAGTTTGCTTTAACCTGTTTGGAGAGTGGGTGGCCGAGGGAAAAACCATGCTGATGGTCACCCACGACAAAACCCTGGCCAACCGCGTTGCCCGCAAAATTGAAATTGTCAACGGTTTTGTCCGGCGGGATGAGTTTATCAACTCGCAAGTGACGTGGGCCGGGGTTTAGATGGGAAACAAGGATTTACGATTTACGATTGGTATTTATGCGTAGCTTTAATGGGGGCAGTTTCTCCCAATTCCCAGAGGCAGCATTTGCTGTTTTTGTCACGAATTTACACGAATTTCACTAATTATAATTCTTTTGTAACTACTTAGGCACACACCTTTGTAGCCGCTATAGTAGCGGCCTTTTGCC
>CAYWSS010000716.1:0-3238 GCA_964460505.1 uncultured Caldilineaceae bacterium
CTGCGTAGCAGCAGGGGGGCGAGGGGCGCGTGGTGGCGCTGGCCACCCGGCCCGGCGCGTGGCCGCTGGCCCGCGACATGCAGACCGAACTCAACGCCGATTTTGAGGGCGGCGTCCGGCTGGCCGGCTACACCCTCCGCCCGGAGTTGCCGGTACCGGGCGGGACGCTGTACCTGACCCTGTTCTGGCAGGGCGACAGCCTGCCCACCGGAGCCAAGATTTTTGTTCACCTGCGGGATGAAAATAACAATACCGTGGCCCAGGCCGACCACTTTTTGTACGATGGCAAGGTTCCGGGCGCGCGCTGGAAAACTTTGCTGGAAAATGATGTCGCCATCCGCGACGGGGCCACGCTGCTCATTCCCGCAGAATTGGGGCCGGGAAGCTACCGGCTGCTGGTTGGCTTTTATCACCCGGAAACCTTCGAGCGGCTGCCGGTTATCAACGACCAAAGCGGCGAAAACGGCGTAATTTTGGGCGAGTGGCGGGAGGCAAAGGATAAAGGATGAATCTCACTACTCGTAATTCGTAAATTGCAACTCGCAACTCGTAAATCGAATGGTTCAAAGAATGGGTGATACGGAACAGTTAAAAACCGAGGTGGTTATTATTGGGGCCGGGCCAACAGGCTTGACGGCGGCTTATCAGTTGAGCAAACTGGGCAAGCAGGCCATTGTGCTGGAAAAAGATAAACGGGTGGGGGGCATTGCCCGCACCGAAAATTATAAGGGGTACGGTATCGATATTGGCGGGCATCGATTTTACACCAAAGTGAGCGAGGTAGACGCCTTGTGGCGCGAGGTGCTGGGCGATGATTTTTTGCACCGGCCCCGGCTGTCGCGCATTTATTACAACAATAAATTCTTTTATTATCCCATCCGCTTTCTGGATGCGCTGGCAAAGTTGGGGCCGGTTGAAAGCGCGCGGATTGCCGCCAGCTACCTGTGGGGAAAAATTAACCCCACCCGCCCGGAAGAGAATTTTGAAGCGTGGGTCTCCAACCGGTTTGGGCGGCGGTTGTACCAGATTTTTTTTAAAACCTACACCGAAAAAGTGTGGGGCATTCCCTGCGCAGAAATCAAGGCAGAATGGGCGGCGCAGCGCATCAAAGGGCTGTCGCTGGCCGGCGCCGTTAAAGACGCGCTGTTCAAATCAACAAACAGCCCTGTCACCACCCTCATCAACAGCTTTCACTATCCCCGCCGGGGGCCGGGTATGCTGTGGGAACGGATAGCTGCTTTGGTTGAGCAGCAGGGGCAGCGGGTACTGACCGAATTGGCTGTGGTTGAGCTGCAAATGGAGGGTAATCGGGTGGCACGGGTGGTTGGGTTTAACGGCAGCCAATCATTTGCGGTAGCGGGGGAGCATTTTATTTCCAGCATGCCGCTGAGCGAGTTGATTCTAAAGATGAACCCGCCGCCGCCCGCCGGGGTGGTTACAGCCGCCCGCCGGCTGAGCTACCGTGATTTTCTGACGGTGGCTCTGATTGTGCGCCGCGATGACCTGTTTCCCGACAACTGGATTTACGTACACAGCCCCGCTGTGCAGGTGGGCAGAATTCAAAATTTTCGCAACTGGAGTCCCGATATGATTCCTGAGGCAAAGAAACAGAGCAGTTGCATTGGGCTGGAATATTTTTGCGCGCAGGGTGATACGCTGTGGCGCAGCGCAGATGCCGATTTGGTGGCGCTGGGCAAACAAGAGCTGGCCCAATTGGGGTTGGTGCAGGCAGAAGACGTCATCGATGGGGTGGTGTACCGGCAGCCCAAAGCCTACCCGGTTTACAGCGGCGAGTACCAGGCCTGTCTGGACACGATCAAAATGTATCTGAACTCGATTGAAAATTTGCAAACGGCCGGCAGAAACGGGCTGCACAAATACAATAACCAGGATCACTCGATGCTCACGGCTATGCTGGCCGTAAAAAATATTATGGGCGAACAGCACGATCTGTGGTCAATAAACACAGATCGCTCTTATTACGAAGAAATTCGCATTACAAAAAAATCATCAGGATAAAGTTATGATCTCAATTGTTGTCCCCTTGCTGAATGAAGAGGGAAATCTGGAACTTCTGCACCAAAAAATTACGGCAGCGTTAACGCCGCTCAAGCAACCATACGAAATTATTTTTGTCAACGATGGCAGCAACGATAGCTCGCCGCAGGTTTTGCAGGCGTTATTTGACAGCGATCCTGCGGTGCGGGTGATCCATTTTCAAGCCAATTATGGCAAAACCGCCGGCCTCACCGCCGGATTTCGCCACTGCAAAGGAGACATCGTTATCACCATGGATGCCGATTTGCAGGACGATCCCGCCGAGATTCCGGCGATGCTCGACAAACTGAACGAAGGGTTTGACCTGGTGGCAGCCTGGCGTCACCGGCGGCAGGACCCCATCGATAAAACCTGGCCGTCGCGGGTGTTCAACTGGGCGGTGCCAAAATTTAGCGGGGTCAAGCTGCACGATTTTAATTGCGGCTTTAAGGTGTACCGCCGCGCGGTCACGGAGCAAATTCCGCTGTACAGCGATTTTCACCGCTTTATCCCGGTGCTGGCCGCGGGCAAGGGATTTTGCATTACGGAGCTGGCGGTGCATCACCACCCGCGCCACGCCGGAAAATCAAAATATGGGGCGGGACGGGCCACCCGCGGCCTGGTGGATTTTATCACCGTGCTATTCTTAACCACTTATCTCAAACATCCGCTGCGCCTTTTTGGCACTGCCGGGCTGATTACGTTTGGTTTCGGCACGCTCATTGAGCTGTATCTGGCCGGCCTGTGGATTGCCCGCGAAATTGGCGGTGTGGCCGACATTCCGCCCATTGGCACGCGCCCCTTGTTTATTGTCGGGATTCTGGCCATCATTTTGGGGATTCAGCTTTTCTCAATTGGCCTGTTGGGTGAAATGCTGCGCTACTTCACCTTCAAGCCGGAGCAGGAGTACGTCATCAAATCGGTACTGGAACGGGATGCGGTTTGAGCGTAAATTTGACGGCAACCCAATTTGTCAAACGGAAAAAATAATCGCGAATTTTGCGAATAGACGAATGGCGCTAATACAACCCGGCAGAAATCTTTCAATAGTTACAAACAGCGTGTGGCCTTGTTTACAGAGTGCAAAAGTATATAACCCTCCAGAAGTACAGGTTCAGTAAACCCGGTGCTGTGGCCGGTTTCCGGCCAAGCCACCTAAGCGGGCGCGGTCAAGAGACCGGCCCGAGCGCGATTTTGACGG
>CAYWSS010000717.1:0-3235 GCA_964460505.1 uncultured Caldilineaceae bacterium
TCTCCTCGTATAAAATGTTCGTAGTCAGGTACGCAGCACAGCGGACCTTCGGCCGCCTAACGCCACTCCGCTATCGCTACGAGGCTGACTACGAGCGGGTAATATCTCCTACACCCAACACTCGTTCCCAAACTGGACTGCGAAGCGTGAGAACGAGTGTTGGGTGTCATCCAGTGCATGTTAAGCTGCGCTTCATAGGCAGCTCCCTAAACATTGCCTTAATTCTTCAATGAGACATCATCTTGAGGAAACCGTAATAAAAAATCAAAGGCAAAACCGGTAACAGCGCCGGCCACCGCACCGGCCAAGATAGTGCCGAGCAAGCCAATTAAGCCGATAGTCCAGCCCGGAATGCTGATCAATATCCACATGCCGGCCAACTTGACCCACCGGCGTAGAACCATCCATTGCGCTACGCCCATAGTTATGCCAAATATTGCTCCGGCAATAATTGATGCAAGCAGCCCCCCATCGGGCGGCAAAATCAGGCCCGGCGCTACAATAGCCCAGCCGGCCAGCCAGCCCACACCGCTGGCCAATACCCACCAACCCGTGTTTGCAAAATATCTTCGCAGCACCAGCCACTGGGTTAGCCCAATAAAGGCTCCAACGCCAAGTTCGCCCCCCAAAACCAGACCCAACACCCAGCCTGCAGTCGTTGCCAGTACCCATTGAACCCAAACAGCCCAATCAAGGGTGGTTCGGGGTGAAGGGGGTGATTTACCCATATTTGCAGAGTCAAAGATATTATCCGGTTTCAAATTGACACCTCAATTAAAAAACGACCGTTTGAAAGATGTTTTTTCCCGGCGGTCGTTTTTTGCTGTCACCACTTTTTGTTTGATATTTAGCTTTAGCCTTTAACCGAGCCGGCCATAAGACCGCGCACAAAGAATCGCTGCAGGCTTAAGAAAACCACCAGAGGGACAATCATAGTCACAAATGCCCCGGCGGTAAGTATGTGCCAGTCGTTGCCGCGAGAGCCAACCATATTGGCCAGCCGCATGGTAACGACCATGGTGTCGCGGTTACCGCCCAGAATAATCAAGGCAACCAGATAGTCGTTCCAGACCCACAGGAACTGGAAAATGGCAAAAGAAGCCAGCGCCGGGACGGATAACGGCAGAATTAATTTTGTAAAGATGGTAAAGTGCGAGGCTCCGTCAAGAAAGGCAGATTCCAGAATTTCGCGCGGCAAATCCCGGATATAGTTATAGAGCAGGTAGGTAGCCAGAGGCAGGCCAAAGCCGGTGTGGGCTAACCACAGCCCCAGGAATTCGCCATTTAGCCCCAGTTTAACGTAGTCGCTTAAAATTGGAACCAGCGCAATTTGTAAGGGGACTACCAGCAACGCAATCACCATAATAAAGAACCATTTTCTACCCGGAAAACTCATCCAGGCAAAGGCGTAGGCGGCAAAGGCCGCAATAAGAATGGGGATGATGGTGGCGGGTATCGATACCGCCAGGCTGTTCCACAACGATCCCCAAAAGTTATCTCCCGGTATGATTTCAATGGTGCCGTCAGGGCGTTCGTACTCAAAATCCTTACCCCCAAGCACCTGCTGATAGTTGGACAGGGTAAAATTCCAGTTTACCGTCCAGACAAATTCTTGCACCTCAATTCGGCCAATTCGCTTATTACCAATCCAGATCACCCGGACATCACCCTCGGGCGAGGTCACGCCTTCGCGCAGTTCCTGGAAGGTGCCTTGCACTTCTCCTCTGACGTCCATGACGCCATCAGGGTCCAGGCCCTCTTCCTTGGGGTCTATTTGGGCTACTGTTTCCCAGGAGCGGTGGGGGAAAATTGTCCACCAGCCTGTGTTTTGAATATCAATGCGATCCCGGAAGGAGGAAACAAGCAGCCCAAGAGTTGGGATTGTCCAGATTAGAATCAGGATGAGCAAGGCGCCATTAACACTAATTTTACCAAACAGTTCTTGTCTTTTTTTGCTACCCATGTTAGAACGCTTGCTCCTTTCCAAATTGTCTAAGGTTATAGATCATAACCGGGATAACCGTTAGCAACAGCACAATAGCAATGGCCGAGCCGAGCCCCGCATTTCGGGCCACAAAAGATTGGCGATAAAATGCGGTGGCAATTACCTCGGTGCCAAATTGCCCGCCGGTCATCACCCACACAATATCAAATATTTTCAGGGCGAAAATGAGAATTGTTGTGGTAACGGTAATAATAGTGCCCTGAATAGCCGGGATCATGATTTGGAAAAAGATACGTACTTCACTGGCACCGTCTACCCGGCCTGCCTCAATAATCTCTGTTGAAATTCCCTTAATGGCCGCCGAAAAGATAACCATGGCAAAGCCGGTTTGTAACCAACCCATAATAACAATCAAATAAAGATTGTTCCAGGGAATTATAGAAGTATCCACAAACCAGGCTTGGGGTTGGCCGCCCAAAGCAACAACCATGGCATTAAGAATACCAATTTGTGGAACATCCACAGGCCGAATGGCGTATACAAATTTCCAGATTACGCCGGCGCCCACAAACGAGATGGCCATCGGCAGGAAAATTAAAGATTTAGAGGTTCGCTCCGCGCTGCTCCGGTCGGCCAGTACCGCAATAAGCAATCCAAAAATTACTGATAAGGATGTTCCAAAAATGATCCACAGTAAGTTATTGCGAAACGCTTCAAGCATAAGACGGTCGGTAAAAACAGTAACGTAATTAGCTAAACCGATAAAGGTGGTTCCATCTCGATCATACAGGCTGATGATAAAGGTTCGGACCGAAGGGATAGCCAGATACCAGGCCAGCAAGAAAATGGCCGGCCCCACAAACACAAACGGTTGAAGTCGAGCGGTCCATTCATCGGCAAGTTGTTCAACAATCCAGTTGAACACCCAAAAAAGAAGGGCGGCTCCACCCAATCCCCAAACTATGGCAGCGATGGCAATAATTGAATTTGGGAGCGTGCTATCGCGTAAAAATAAAAATCCCCCCACCAGAAAAAGGCCCATTACCGCAATCAAGCCTATTCCTATCAAAAAGCGGGTGGCTGTAGCCGCAATATTAGGTTTTGAGGCATCAGGATCTATACCCACTGAACGTGGTTCGATCTTATTCTGTGTTTCCATATTGTTCTTGTCCCCTCTCTAATATTATTAGGCTCTCTGGTAGTTTGCAGGAGCGCTCTATAAAAAGCGTATTATCTGCCACTAATTTCACTAATTTTTTATTTTTTCGTGTTAATTCGTGCAATCCGTGG
>CAYWSS010000718.1:0-3227 GCA_964460505.1 uncultured Caldilineaceae bacterium
AAGGACCCATCTCGTGCCACATCGGGCAGCGCAAAAAAGCGACCCGGCGCAGAAACCGTGGTTTGTTTGCTAAACAGGCCCAGCGCCTCTCTGCTGGTTATCTGCACCTCCGCAAATCGATACAGCCCCCGGTTTCCAAATACCGAGTATTCCAGCGTCACCGATTGCCCCGGCAGGAGCGTGGTCAGAACACCGGCTTCTCCCTTGATTACCTGCAAAAAAGGGGGAACTATGTCATCCACTTGCACTTCATCCAGGCGAGAACCGTTGTTGGTCACTGTCACGGTGGTTGTCACCGGCTCTCCGGGGGCGGTCCGGTTTGCACTCAGTTTTCGAGCGGCGGTAATCTGCGGCGATTTGGGCTCAAACAGCAGGCCCGCAGCCAGATAGATTAGCAGTGGCAAAGCCGGCACCACAAAAGTGCCGGTTCGGGCAGTTATCCCGGCCAGCACCAGTATGCAGATGATTAAGCTGAGCAGAATGGTTCTTTTCATTAATCAATCACCGGTACCGGCGTTTTCTCTACAATGGCGGCGATGATTTCGGCGGCGGCCTGGCGTTTCATCCACAGGCCGGGATCCAAAATCAGGCGGTGCACCAGGGCCGGGTTGGCAAATGATTTTACGTCGTCGGGCAGCACGTAATCCCGCCCGGCGAGGGCGGCCTGCACCCGGGCCAACTGAAGCAGCGCCAGCGACCCGCGTGGGCTGGCCCCCACGGCAATCCGTTTATCCTGCCGGGTCTCTGTGACCAGGGCAACGATATATTTTTCCAGGTCCGGGTGGAGAAAAATATCTTCAATAATTTTGCGCATAGTCATTAACTCTACAGCATTAGTAACCCGATCCAACACAATCTCTTCCCGGCGACGCTGCTGACGACGACGCAGGATTTCCTGCTCTTCCTCCGGCGAGGGGTATCCTACGGACAGCTTCATTAAAAAACGGTCAAGCTGGGCTTCCGGCAGGGGAAAGGTGCCCTCGTATTCGATGGGGTTTTGGGTGGCAATCACCAAAAATGGTTCGGGCAGGGCCATTGTTTTGCCCTCTACCGTGACCTGCTGCTCCTGCATGGCTTCCAGCAGCGCCGATTGAGTTTTTGGCGACGCCCGGTTAATTTCGTCGGCCAGGATGATGTTGGCAAAAATCGGGCCGGGGCGCAGTTCAAATTGATTTTTCTCCCGGTTAAATACGTAGCCGCCGGTAATGTCGCCGGGCAGAAGGTCGGGCGTAAACTGGATGCGTTTAAATTCCAAGCCCAGGGCCACGGCAAAACTTTTGGCAATCAGGGTTTTGGCCAGGCCGGGGTAATCTTCCAGCAGCACGTGCCCGCCGGTTAAAATGGCCGCCATCATCTTTTGCAGCAGGGGGCGTTTGCCTACAATTCCACGTTCAACTTCTTTGATGACGCGATTGCCTAATGTTGCAACTTGAGCAAGTTCGGTTGACATTGATTGACCTCAGGGATTTTTATTGGGTTGGTGATTCAGTTCTTCCAGATAGGCAGCCACCCGGGCCGGCTCGATATCCAGGGGAGATGCCGCTTTGCTTTTCCAAAATAGCAATCTGTTTTGAGACTCAAGGTTGCCTAACGATTGCAGGCTAGCCTGAAAATAGGCGGTCAGGTCGGGGGGAATATCCAGTTTGCCCCGCCGGAGTTGGGCGCGGGTTTCTTTAATGGATTGTCCTTTTTGATGGGCAATGGATTTGAGCGCCAATTTTTGCAACTGTTGCGCTAATCGCCATTTAAAGTAGTCATCTGTTTCTGCGCGTTCAATCAAAACAGCCCAGCTTTCTATTCGGCCCTGTTCCGGCGTACTGTACACGCGACGTTTTAGCTTGGGGCGGCTTACAAAACTGGCGCTCATAATCAGGAAAATCAGCAGGATAAATATGGGCCAGAGGGTTGCCTGGGGAATGGTTTCGAACAGAAAGCGGGTTATCCAGAAAATATACAAAAATGGAACGACAAATACCTCGCGCACAAAACTCTGGCACAGGGGAGCAAAAAGTAGCACCACCAGCAAAATTAGAAACAGGGGAAACAGGCGGCTTTTCATACGGCGGTGCCGTAGGTTCTGGTAATGGCGTTGAGACAATCCCGTGCCTCCTGTTCATCACGCCGGCCGGGGGATTTTTTGCCGTAACGGACACTTTCAAACAGGCGGGTGAGACGCCGGATATGCTCGGTGCGCAGGCCGCTTTGGGCCAGATACCGCTCAAACTCACGGGGGGTCATTCCCTGCCGGCGATGAAGCCCGCGCTGCTGCTGGAGGGTGTTACTCATATCGCGGTAGCAGCGCAGCACAGTGTCTTTTACATCGCCGCCGGAGTCCAGTTCATCCAGCGCGGTTTGTGCCGATTGGGTAAGCTGTTTCAGAGATGTTTCGGGGGCCGGCGATTTTTTGGGTGCAAAGTAGTTCCACCCCAGCCAGACAATTAGCATGGGTACAAGCAGGATAAAAACAGTCGTGGCGATAACTATCCATTGGGGCGGGTTGAACACATAGTCCGGCGGCGTGGGTAATTCTTCACCTGTGGAAGATTCGCCGGAAAAATCTGATATCTCCGGCGGGGTTATCAGATTCTCTCCAGGCTGGAATAACGGCTGAAGGACGCTGATGGCCCCGTAGGCGAGCAGCGCCAAAACTAAATAGGAGACGATTCGTTTAAATAGTTCTTTGCGGGCCTGGGGCGAGACAATCAGCAGCACCACCGAAATTATCAACAAGACCCACAGGCAAGAGGCCAGCAGGCGGAACGGGTCAAAAGGAAGCTTCCAACTGGCGGCATAGGGGGATTGCATTTGCCGGAGCGCATCCAAAATAGCCGCAATGGGGAGGCTTCGGCCCGGTTGCAGCTTAAACGAAGAAAGGCCGGCGGCCAGCGCCATTGCCACCAGAATAGCTACACCCAAAATTGTCGCTGTTTTGTACTTTTTGGGGTAGATCAATTGAATGCTCCAATAATTTGTGATGCCTAATCAAACTACCTCAGCGCGCATTACGTTTCACTGAGAAAATGCAGGACAGATTCTAACACGCGCCCGTTTTTGAGTCAATTGGGGAAATTTAACAACCTTAAAGTTGGTAGTGGGAGCAATTTTGCCCGCAACTTTGTGAGATTTTATCAGACTACATAATACGAGTATTTTTACAACAAGGATGAATGGGTATGTCTCAACCAGTGGTTAATATCTGTCAATGTCCAATCTGCCAATCATCTAAC
>CAYWSS010000719.1:0-3225 GCA_964460505.1 uncultured Caldilineaceae bacterium
ATGCGTATGGAGTTAGAGGGGGGTAAGTAGTTACAATTTTAATTTCCGGATGTGACAAATAGTCGGGGATAGCGCCGGTTGTTGGCATCAATAGCCTCCGTCCGGCATCAAGGAATTGAGTTTATTGCGAACCAACGGGTCCAAAATATAGACATCAAAGGTTTCTTCGCCAACGGTGGTTACGCGGGTTTCTACCAACTGGCGCTTAACCGGTTGGTCTATTTGCGGCGTAAAATCATCGCCGGGCCGATCCATTTTCAGGGCCACTTCCTCGGCGGTGGCCGCCCCGATATCGCCCAAGACCTTGAGCAAATCCAGATCGTCCGGCGTGAGGCCAATTAATTGATCCAGTGACATGGTCTGCATATTCTACCTGCCCTTTTTTATCCTGCTTTAACTATTCACAATTCTTCGCCGGCTTTACCGAAATTGTATCACCAACCATTGCCGGCAGCAAACAGTTAAAATTCTTGCTCCGCAAAGATTCTTACAATTACAATCCGCGCTCGCCCCGAATGTAGGGCACCCCCAGCGCCGCCGGAGCGCCAAGCCGCTTTTTGGCGGCGGCCCGCGAACCGAGCACCAGGGCAATAATGGTCAGAATGTAGGGGGTCATTTGCAGGAAAAAGCCCCAGTTAGAGTTAATGTACAACGGATTGGTAAAGCCAAGAATATGCGCCGGCCCCTGCAAATCCAGAATGCCCCGGCGCAGGGCGCCAAACAGGTAGGCTCCCATGGCCGCCCGCAGGGGGTCCCACTGGGCAAAAATCACCAGGGCGATGGCAATCCAGCCCTGGCCGGAGGTAGTTTGGGCGCTGTACCAGCCCGGCGATACCGACAGGCTGATGGTGGCTCCGGCCAATCCGGCCAGGCAGCCCCCCACAAACACATAAAAATAGCGAACCGCGTACACGCTGATGCCCATGGTGTCGGCGGCTTCCGGTTTTTCGCCCACGGCCCGCAAATGCATGCCGGGCCGGGTTTTGTAAATATAATACCAGGCCAGCGGCGCAACCACGTAACCGACATACACCAGCAGGCTATGATTTTCAAAGAAGACCGGCCCGATAAACGGAATAGCCGCCAGTCCCGGAATATCGAACGAGGGAACAAGCGGCGGGCTTTGCCCGGTCAAGCCTTCGCCCAGCACCAGGGCCAGCCCCGTGCCCAAAAAGGTAAGCGACAGCCCGCTGACCACCTGGTCGGCCTGAAAGTGGATAGTAACCAGCCCGTGGGCCATGCTCAAAATCCCACCGGCCAGCATGGCCATGGCCAACCCCAGCCACGGGTTGCCGGTTGCCAGCGAGGTGCTGAATCCGGCCATGGCCCCCATCAGCATCATGCCTTCAACCCCCAGGTTCAAAATGCCGGCTCGCTCAGAAAAAATTTCTCCAATGCCGGCAAACAGCAAGATGGTACCGGTGGCCAATCCCGCGTGCAAAATAATTATCCAGTTCATACGGCCCCCCTTGAAAAGGATGGATGGTACAAATTCAGTGAACCCGTCAAAATCACGCTCGGGCCGGTCTCTTGACCGCGCCCGCTTAGGTGGCTCGGTCGGAGACCGGCCACAGCACCGGGTTTACTGAACCTGTACGATGGATGAGGAAGGAGGAAGAAGGAAGTAAAACTGTTCGCACTCTCGCGCTTTTGCCTCATCGCCTCATTTTCATTGGCGTTGCCGGCATCTCCTCCAACCCTGCGCTGGATGAAGAACCGAAAAATGCCACAAACCAATAATTGTAAACGGTTGCGCCTGTTCCTTGAGACAGCGCAGGTGTCGTAAATCGTAAATCCAAAATCGTAAATCGTAAATCTCATACGGCCTCCCCAACCTTGCGTACCCGAATTTTATAGCGCAGCAACACATCGCTGCTGATAACCATAAAGAGGATGATGCCTTGCAGCAGAAAGGACAACCCGGCGGGCTGAATTTCACGCCCGGCCACAATCAGCGCCCCAAACAGAATGGACACCAGAATAATGGCAAACGGGTTGAGCTTGGCCAGCCAGGCCACAATAATGCCGGTAAAGCCGTAGCCCGGCGAAATGCGCTCCTGCAAACGATGCACCACACCGCTAACTTCGCTCATGCCGGCCAAACCGGCCAGCGCCCCGGAAAGCATAAAAACCAGCACAATGTTGCGCACAATGTTAAGCCCGGCATATTGGGCCGCGTGTTTGTTGTCGCCAATCAGTTTGATTTCGTAGCCCCAGCGGCTGCGCTCAAATATCCACCAGACCAGCACCGCCGCCAAAATGCCAAAAAGCACCCCCAAATGCAGGGTGATGCCGGAAAAGGCCCGATACTCGCGGGCGTAATCGGCCAGCCGGGGCAGCCAGGCCACCTTCTCGAAGGTGGGCGTCATTTGAAAACCGGCATCGCTCCACTGGTTAAAAATCCAGAAGTTGTTCCACAAAATGGCAATGTAGTTGAGCATCAAGGTGGTGATGATTTCGTTAACGTTAAAGCGGGCTTTGAGAAAACCGGGAATAAAACCAAACACCGCTCCACCGAGCGCGCCCATGACCATCATAGCCCCAATGACCACAATTTTTGGGCTGTCCGGCGGAACGATTGGCACCAGCACCACCAGGCTGGCCCCAAATGCGCCGGCGTAAAACTGGCCTTCCGCGCCGATGTTCCACAGCTTCATTTTAAAGGCCACGGCGCAGGCCAGCCCCACCAAAATCAACGGCGTGGCTTTAACCAGCGTGTCCGAGAATACGGCCCAGCTGCCAAAGGTAGCTTGAAAAAAGAACCGTCCGACCAACAGCGGCTGGCCGCCAATCAGCTTAAGAACGATGCCACTGATGATAAAGGCCACCACCACCGAGCCAATCGAGGTGGCTGCCGGCAACCATTTGGGTATATCTTCCACCCGCTTTTCAAAGGTAACAGTAAAGGGAAGCTGAAATCCCTGTTTATCCGCAGTCGATATCGACATAGGCTCAAATTCCTCCTTTCTTAAATAAGGGGTTAGGGGTTAGGGGTTAGAGACAATACTTTTCAAATAACGTAGTTTAGCCCCTTGTGGGCGGGCACAAGGCCCTATACTACAACCTTATTTGAAAGGTATTGGATTTAGGGCTATTAATTACAACTTACAAATAACTCTGGTCGTACTTTCAATCGTAAATCCAAAATCGTAAATTGTAAATTGATATGGCTCCTAGCAGGCTGTCGGAGAAGTCAGTTTGGTGGGAAAAGATGCCCCACTGGCC
>CAYWSS010000720.1:0-3224 GCA_964460505.1 uncultured Caldilineaceae bacterium
TTACAGAGCGTGACTCATATCTTTTCCTTCCCTGAAAAAAAGAGATGCTGAGGGCGAGGAGGGGAGGGGGGGGGGCCCCCCCCGCCCCCCCCGATCTGCCCAAAATTTTTGGACAGACTCGTAAAATTATTCAAGAGGGATTTTTTTGCTGTCGGGCAGCGTAAAATAAAATATGCACCCCTGGCCGGGAACACCATCGCTTTCTACCCCAACCTGGCCGCCAAGTTTTTTAACAATGCGTTTTACTACAGACAACCCCAGCCCATACCCTCTAATTTGAACCTTATCAAGGCGGGTAAACGGTTTAAAAAGTTGCTCCTGTTCTTCCCGGCTCAGTCCATCGCCATTATCACGCACCCAAAAACGGGTTGTGCCGTTGGACCGGGTTGTTGCCCCCAATTGTAGGCGCGGCGGAGTACCGCCATATTTTAAGCCGTTACTTAAATAATTTACCCATACTTCTTCTACCCAGGGCGCATACCCGCACGCCGATGGCCAGGCTGCCGGAAAAGAAATCCTGGCTTGTTTATCCTCAACTAAAAAAGCCAGTCGTTGTTGAGCTTTGGCCACAATTCGGCCCATATTCAGGGGCGAGGCGGTGGCTTCGGTTTTGCGTACGCCGGTTAGCAACTGGAGTTCGTCGATAATGTTGGTCATACTGTGCCCGGTGCGGATAATCATATTCAGGTAATGTTCCAGATTTTCCGCCAGGCGAGCCTGGCCTTTCAGCATATTTGCATAGCCAATAACCAGATCGAGCGAATGTTGTAGATTGTGCGATACGGTGTGAGCAAATGTGTCTAACTCTTCGTTTTGGGATTTAAGCAGGTTATTAAGGCGACGGAGCGCAATAGAGTCGTCAAAGCGGGCCATGGCGATGATAATGGCTCGTTCCATTTCCTGAGCATTGGGGGGTTTAATTAGATAAGCCCCCACCCCGGCATTACTGGCCTGAGCGACCAACTCCGGGGTTTCGTAGGCTGTGAGCACAACAATTGGCGTGGGGCACAGAATAGAAATTTTCCTGGCCGCCTCAATGCCGTTCTGTTCGGGCATCTCTATGTCCATAAGGAGTACATCGGGCTTTAAGGCGTAAGTCATATCAACGGCTTCTATGCCGTCGATGGCCTCTCCAATGACTCTAAACCCAAGCTCTTGCAATGAGCCTTTTATCATTTCGCCAACCAGATAGTTATCTTCGGCAATGAGCACTCGAACTTTTTTAGCTGGAACCATGCTGTTTATCGATCCCTTCAAACAGGTACTGTTTATTATTTGCGTGGTGTTCGTTTATTTTTACTTTAAACTGTAGGGTTGTAACCGCGCCATCATCGTTATGCAAAGATAATTTACCGCGCAGATTTTTTTCAACCACTTTTTGAATAAGTTCCATGCCGGTGCTGTGGTTTTGCGGGCTGCCGTTCAAAACATCTTGCGGGTAGCCGTTTCCATTGTCTCTAAATTGAGTCGTGACCCAATCTGCTTTAGCCGTGATGGTCACGGTTATCTCGGTGTTTTCGTGTGAGCCGGTGGCGTATTTTAAGGCGTTTATTGTCAGTTCGTTAAATACAAGCGCCAGATTATGAGCCTGATCTGATGTTACTTTTATCAAAGAGGGCGACACGTTGGCGACTACCGTTGTGTTTTCAGGCATTATTTTGATGGCAGAGTAAATGACTTGCTTGGCCAGTTCGCTCAGCGGGAGGGGGGCCCATTCTGACCGGGACAACATCCCGTGAACCGTGGCCAACCCCTGTACCCGGTTGATTAAATTGTTCATTAACTTCTGGTAAAGCTGGCGGCATTTTTCTCTCAGAGGCAGTTGGCTGGTGTGGCGTTGTTCTGCATAGAGCAGCCCGATAATGGCTGCCAAATTATTCTTTACGCGGTGATTAACTTCTTGCAGAAGCACAGCTTTAGTGTGGGCATCCTGCTGCGCCTGATGGTACAGGCGGGCATTATCTATGGCAATGGCGGCGGCGGCGGCCAGAGACTCCAGTAAAGTTAAATTAGAGTGAGAAAAGCGTCCAATCCTGGTGTCCATAACTTGTAATACGCCAATAACTTGCTCTTTTACTTTTAGGGAAACACATAGAATTGAGCGAAGCTCAAATCCCAAATGTTCTTCAATACCCCGGTAGTAGCGGCCGTCTAACCACGTATCCGACACAATCAAACTTTTTCCATGTTGCGCGGCCCAGCCGGCCAGCCCTTGCCCTAATTCCAACCGCCAGCCCACAATGGGCTGCGCTTGCTCATTACTAACTTGCCGGCAAACAATTTCTTGCGTATCTGTTTCAATCAACCATGTGGCGCAAAAGGATACATCCAGCAGTTGTTGGACACCCTTCAAAATTGTAAAGATCACCTGATCTAAATCCAGCGTAGAAATAAATGCCTGGCTGGCATTATTAATCAGGGCCAACTCGCGGTTCCGTTTTGCCAGCGTTTGTTCTACCTGCTTTCGATTGGTAATGTCTTTTCCCGTAGAAACAAAGTGTGTAATTTGCCCCCGCGAATCTTTTATGGGGGTAATGGTTTTGGATTCGTAGTAAAGTTCTCCATTCTTTTTTCGATTGACAAGCACAGATCTAAATGTCTGCCCGGAGAGAATAATAGCCCAAAGTGTGCGGTAAAACTGTAGATTATGTTGCCCGGATTTAAGGAATCGCGGTGTTTTTCCCAATACTTCTTCTTTGGAATAGCCCGTTTTTTCCTCAAAAGCCGGGTTCACATATTCAATAATGCCCTCTTTATTGGTAATGAGTACCTGGTCCGCTGTCTGCTCTACCACGCTGGACAATTTCTGCAAAGTCCTGTGGTCTTTTGTGTGTTTGGCTTTCGACGCTTCCAACTGAAGGATTTGTTGTTCCAAGCGCCTTATTTTTTCATTTAGCTGTTCTTTTGTTTTATTTATGCTCATTAGGGGGCCGCGCAGTTTTTGGTAGCGATACGAATGTATGTTTAGATTATAGCAAAAAAACTATTTATTCGTAGTGGCAGTTTTGACTTTTTAGAAAGATGTTTGGTTTTGCTGTTAAAATAGAAATGGGGGAGAGACTTCTCCTATGCGTACAGGTTCAGTGAACCCGTTCCGTCAACAAATGTTAAACGAATAAACAGTGGCCGATATTCGTTTATTCGTTGGCGCAAATGCTGGTTTTACTGAATCTGTGCCCCCATACTGTTGAGAGTCATGTTCTGCGAGGAATAAATAAATTTTG
>CAYWSS010000721.1:0-3186 GCA_964460505.1 uncultured Caldilineaceae bacterium
AGGATCGCTCTATAAAAAACGTATTATCTGCCACTAATTTCACTGATTTCACTAATTTTTATTTTTTTCGTGTTAATTCGTGGCAAATTCTTTACTTTGATCCTGCGAAATCCTGTAGAGCCTGTTTCCTTCCGACCTTTCTCGGCCTGATTATTTACGAATGTCCCGCCCCGCCAAATTTTACCTCTTCCAGAGCTTCAAGGTGATCTTGCAAGGCGCGCATTTCTTCATTAACCCTGGCCGAAATACGGCTGTAATCGGACACCTGGTTGGTGGATTGGCTGGTGAGAATTTGCGGGTAAATGGTGCCCAGCAGCGAGAGCGTGTTCTCTATTTTTAGCTCGGCCCGTTTCATGGTGCTTTCCAACTGCTGCAGGGTATCCAGTTGATTTTTTCGATTGGTGAGGGTGCGTTTCAGTTCGGCGCGGGTGGCCGGGTCTGTTTCTGCGGCCAGTTGCCCCTCCAGCTTTTTTATGGAGGCGGGAACGGTTTGCAGATCGTGGTGGATTAGCTCATTTTGCTGAAAGTTGTTAACCCGTTTGGCCAGCTTCTCAATGGCTTTTGTCCAGTCATCCACCTGGTGGGCCAGCTCATTCAGGTGAGGCTGAATTTGGGCATTGGGGGCGGCCCTGACCAGAGAACTGATCTGCTCTTTGTAGGCGCGGGCTTTGGCCAGATGCGCCTGAATGGCCGGATTTGTTGTTTTTCTTTGTGAGGGCGAGTGGTCCTCAGTGTCCAGGGAGAGATTAAATTTTTTCCGCACTCTATTTCTGACGCGCTGTTTTCGTTCGGCGCGTCGTTTTGAATGGCGACTCCATGGTTCTTCCTTGCCAATCAGCGTAAACCAGAAGTGAATCGCCAGCCCAATACCCCAGCCCATTGCCGGGTACAGAAACCAGGGGGAGTCGCCGCCGGTGATGCCATTGATCAGGGCCAATGCGCCAATAATAGTAATATAGGCCCCCATGTGGCGCATCATTTTTTCCCATTTGCCCCCCACCCGCAGGATGGTTTTGAAAAGGGTATCCTGAAAATGAAAGGCAATGCCAATGCCCCAGGCAATGGCCGGGTACAGAAACCAGGGGGTATTGCCGCCGGTGGCGATGTTGATGCCGCCCAAGCCACAGACAAAGATAAAGTAAGGGCCTAAATGGGCCAGAAAACCACGCCACGGATTTCTTTCATTGTGTTCTTCTGATTCTTCCCCAAACAGGGAGTCATCGCCCCGAAAAATTGAAGGCATCCCTGCCGTTTTCCACGGAAAATCAGTGTCCCGCGAGGGGACAGATGGTTCTTTGAGTCTGTCCTTTGCTTGTTGAACGTCGGGTTGTTGCTTGCCCGTACCGCGCGAAGATATTTTTACGTCCGGTGGCTTCACCGGCTTTTGGTTGAGAGCTTTGGGGATTTTTGGATCAGGCTGCCGCCCGGTTGAAAGTTGTTTTAAGGCGGCCACCATTTCTCCGGCAGTGGCGTATCGTTTGGCGGGATCGTTGGCCAGCGCTTTTTTCATAACAGCGGCTATCCCGGTTGGCACGTCACCGGGCCAGCTTTCCGGCAGGTCAAGCGGTTGAAAATGGGCCATCATCACCACCGGGGCAGTGGTGCCTTTAAATATTTTTTCGCCGGTGAGCATCTCGCACAAGACACAGCCCAGCGCGTACACGTCAGATTGTGGCCGGCTGCCTTTGCCCTCCCACACTTCCGGGGCAATGTAGTGTGGTGTGCCCACAATGCTGCCGTTGGCGCTCAGACTCATGCTGTTTTCGCCGGCTAATTTAGCCAGGCCAAAATCGGTTAGCATGGGACCCCGGTCTGCATCTACCAAAATGTTGGCCGGTTTCAAATCACGGTGAAGAATGCCCTGGCTGTGGGCGTAATCCAGACCTCCGGCAACCGTGGCCAGGATGTCCAGCGTTTCAGTCCGGGAGAGTCGCCCCTGACGGGCAATTAATTCGTCCAGCGGCCAGCCGTTAACCAGGCGCATCACCAGAAACAGGCGCTCTTCTGCTTCGTACACATCATAAATGGGAACAATGGCGGGGTGGTCCAACCGGGCAATGGCTCGGGCTTCACGCTGAAAGCGCCGCACCCAATTGGTGTCATTTAACAGGAGTGGCCGGAGTTCCTTTAGGGCAACCTGGCGCTGCAATTGCGTATCGCGGGCCCGGTGAACCACGGCAAACCCACCCTGGCCACCCTGTTCCAAAATTTCGTATCTGCCAATTTTTTCCGTCATTTCGGCCTCTTTACAAACGGTCAGGGGTCGCCCAATCAAAAGACTAAAGATACAGCGTACCTTGCATTATAAAACGAGCGGGGGAAATATCAAAAGTGGCTCAGTTGCGGTTAACGGATGGGACTGTCCACAAATTGTATCTATTCAGCAAGACAAGGTTAAGAACGGTTCAGGCTAAGGTTGAGGTGATTATACGCTTTGTGCGGTGATCATTCCGGTTATTCAACCGGAATGGGAAAGCGCCGGGTTAACCCGGCCAAATATCGGGTTACAGTTTTAAACCTGTAACCATCAGGGAAATCTGATCCTTTAGCAAATTGACAAATGAGGTTAAATCCGTAAGGTTTTGATGGTATCATTGCGGTAGCAATCTAAATTTGGTAACGGCAATTAAATAGCTTGCCCAATTGGCGTTCTCCGGCAGATTAACAGTGATGGTTGTCAACAGGTAATTATCGGGAGTACTCCCGACGAATTTACGTCAACATAAAATTATGCTATCCTACTATTTGTAGGAGAGATAACTCGTGCTATACCAGGTGATTATCAGCAAAGTTGGCTGCGTGGAAGACGTTGTGGAAGTTAAAGCGGGCAGCGCATTAGAAGCTATAGATGTTGTGGAAGCTGCATACGAGAAATTCGGCGTGCTGATTTCCACTGCGTCGGGTGAGTTGACGACGGCTTTGTGGTCCGGGTACGAGTTTGAGGCGCGCGCTTTAAGTGGTTTTGGAAAAACGAACCTTCCGGTTTCCGTGAAACGTGGCCGGTAAAACGTGAGTTATTCTTGCAAAAGATCACTGCGCCTTGCCTCAATTTTGCGTTGAGTTATAAAAAACAGACTTAAACAGTTTGGGGCTTCAAGGGCTTATCGTTATACATAAGTAGGGTAAGTTGTTTTGTAATCGGTCACTCCCCCCCATTTTCACCCTATCTCTCATTTAGCTAACTGG
>CAYWSS010000722.1:0-3179 GCA_964460505.1 uncultured Caldilineaceae bacterium
TCCTCTGTAAATACCCCTCACCCCCCAACCCCCTCTCCCAAATTGGGAGAGGGGGTGGAGGTAAAGATTTTCATTCTCGTTGTCGTCCCAATAGAAACTGTCAGGCTCCTGTGCACCTAATAATTACCACCGCCGCCCGTTGAGGGTTGCTGCTGGGTAACGCAGTGGATTGCACCGCCATCCTCGGTCAGGCTTACGCAATCAAGGCCAATCACGTCCCGATCGGGGAATTGTTCGCCAATGATCTTGAGCGCCTGCGCATCGTTTGCGTTTCCAAAAACAGGAACCAGCACAACGCCGTTGGCGACCAAATAATTACTGTAGGCCGCATCTGTGTAGGTTGATTCCCGCCAACCGCTGCCAACGGATACCTGATAAACTCCGTTTTCAGGCGCCGGCAACGGCACCAGCGTTAACGGTTTTCCGGTTTCTGTGGTGGCTTCCTTTAATTCCTGGTAATGTTTGGCAAACATTGTATACCGGGGGTCAGAGCGGTCATTGCTCCAGTTGTAAAGCACCGTGGATTCACCGGTAAAGCGAGCCACAATGTCGATATGCGAGTCGGTGGTGTCGCCCCACTTTTCGCATTGGCCTCTGCCCGCGCCGGTCAGCCAGATAAAATGCGTCACCCCCAGATAATCGCTCAATATCTGTTCAATCTCCGCCTGACTTTTGCCCGGATTCCGGTGGGGATCGATGATGGAGGTGCGGGTGGCCATAAATGTCCCTTGCCCGTTAACCTCTACCGCGCCGCCCTCCATCACCAGCGGCGGGCTGAAAACGGGGAGTGACAATTTCTCTCCAATGATTGGTGGAACCTGATTATCCAACTTGTGCTCAAACCTGTTGCCCCACCCGTTAAAGGTCCAGTTTGTAATGGCTAACCCGCCGTCATCGTTCACCACAAAAATGGGGCCGTTGTCCCGCGCCCAAATATCATTGATGGGGATGATGTGCATATCGATATTGGCCGGGCCGATGCCAAAATAGTCAAGCTGGTACGCTATATGGTCTCGCTGTCGTTCATCGCTGGTGATAATGTGGACATTTTCGTACCGGCCCAAAATCTTGACCATCTTGAGCCACGTATGTTCCTGTTTAAGCTGGTAGCCGGGTTCAACCTCATCCTGCGGCCACTGTAACCAGGTTCCTTCGTGCTTTTCCCATTCGGCGGGCATGTAGAATCCGGCTGCTTCGGGTATGTTCGTCATAATTCTTTCATCCGTTTTATATGCGAAATATCTGGATTTCTTGTTGGACACCTCTCTCAATCGATACCCTGCGCTTCGCGCTCAGCCGCTGCCAGAATGTGGTCCAGTTCAACCAGTTTCTCTTTGGGCAGGGGCTGGGGATGATGTGACTTGTTGAGCCGTTTAAACTCATCCAGGGCCACCTCACGGGGGTCACGATTCTCGCCATCAGTCCCTTTTTGATCCAGTAATGGGGACAGCCGAAAGTCGCGAATATGTTTGCGCGTGTGTTTTTGCATCAGGAAATGGCTGCACGGGCCTACGTTCTTAATCACATCCAGGGCCATATCCGCCTCATCAAACTCAAAGCCGTGAAACGTGTCGTAAGCATTCAGGCAAATTTCGTGATCCAGAATCACCTTCTCCGGGTAGAGAATCATTGAGCCGCCCAACAGCCCCATGTAGCCGCAGATTTCTCCGCCATACAGAGGAATGCAGGCCGCTCCCAAGCCGCCGTCCACCCCCGATTGCCAACCGTTGCCGGCGGCATCGCTGCTGACGCTGCCCCCGCCCAGGCTGGGCACGTTCCAGGCGTGGGCCAGTTGCACAGCCATCATCTGCAAGGGTTGCGCAAGCTGAGCAATGTAGGCCCCGGTGCGCGGGTGCATCAATGAGACTTCTATCGAGTGAAACACAGGGGCACCGGGGCAGGCCAGTTGTATCAGCACCATCCCGCTGATAACTTCCGCATCGCCGAGCACTATTGCGCCCAGGGGCGTAGCCGGTGATGTTGACCCCATTGTGGGCATGGCCATAAAACTGAAAGGAATGCCCGCCTCGGCATAAATCAGGGCCGTTTCGATGCTGTCCCGGTCTTGAGCCAGCGGGGCGATGGTGCAAAAGTTGGCGCAGATGGGAGGGCGGCGACGACGTTCCTCATCGCTGCCGGCCACTACTGTGGCCATTTCCACCACGTAGGGGGCTAATTGCGGGGGCACGGTCATCCCGCCGCGCACGTGTTTGAGCGTGTTTGTCAAACCGGCGTGGCACTGGTGCAGCGGCGCGGTGGCCCCGTAATCCTGCGCGCTGACCGGCGGCCAGAAAAAGCTGAGCATGGGCAGCGCATCACACACCCGGGCCATCATCACCACGTCCTCCTTGCGCGAGGCCCGCATCTCCCGCGTTTTCAGGTCAATGACGTGGACGCCGGTTCCGTCGGTGGCCAGGTAGGAGCAACTCCCATCCAGCAGCAGATCAAAGCGCGCCTCGCGCCCCCCCAGAACAAAGGAACGGGGCGCTGTGGACATCGCCTTTTCCACCAAATCCGGCGGGATGCGGACGATTTCTGTCTCCCAGTCTACCTGGGCGCCGTGTTCGGCAAAAATTTCCAGCGCCCGGCGGGATGGAAAGTGAACGCCGACTTCTTCCAACAGATGTCGGGTGCCATTCTTCAATGTTTCAAGCTGTGCCTGTGTCAGCACCTCACTTTTTAAGGGTGAGGTGAAAGGAATAATATCAGGTGTTTCAGAATAATTGGTCTCCATTTTTCCTCTCTTTTCGCATCTCTGCGGTATATTTTATGAATAATTGGCCAATACTTTGTATCTTTTCAATAATCCGGGGGAGATGGATCTCAGGACTGGCTGTCCTTTACCCCGAAAAATCGAGATGATACAATACTTTATCTGCCTCAGCCAAAAGGGGTATTACAACCTCCAAAAGTATAGAAGTTACGCAGTTGAAAAATCTACCCCCTCCCAACCTCCCCCTCGTGAGGGGGGATTGGGGGTAAAATATGCCAACTGCGTAACTCCTACCTATATCCAAATTATGGAGGAAAACGTGAAAAACAGATTATTAATAGTAGTCTTGTTAGTGGGAATGCTTACGCTGGCCCTGGCCGGTTGTGGGCAAAATGCCACCCCCACTAAGGCCCCGGAACCCACCAAAGCGCCGGAAGCAACGGCTGCCCCCACCGCGGGGCGGGGG
>CAYWSS010000723.1:0-3167 GCA_964460505.1 uncultured Caldilineaceae bacterium
GAGTTACTTCTCCATAACCAACATATCCTATACTGAGATTAGTTTGAAACCGGAACTTTTAAGAAAGGTACTGTGTCATGCCCGAATGTAGTTATCGGGCATCCAGCGGGGCCTACAAGTGTGGATTCCCGCTAAAAGCGTGCGGGAATGACATCTCAAAGTTCCGTTCTCATTCTGTTTTCAGTATAGCCCCTTCATATATGCAAATATCTTATCCCCAGCTTTCAGTCGTTTTAATGCACGGGAGTACCAAGTTCCATGCCCTGCTCCTATGTATCCATATTGCCTATTATCGTCCCAATTTCGATGTATTCCTTCTCCTACATTGACAAACCAATACCCAGACCAGGGACTCCGTTTGCGGGTTTTTGAAACCTCCTGAACTTGGTCTGGGTCTTTTAACCACGCTCTGCCAATGAACTCATTATCATCTTGTTTGAAGAAGGTAAAGAAAACTACGTTAATATTTACTCCGCACTCATCAGCCAAATACTGAACAATTCGTTCCGAGGACTCGTCGAATTCAGAAGCGATAATTATCATACTGTGGGCAGTATTTATATTTTCAGGTAGAGGTTCATCAAAATGCTTTCGGAATGCGTCGGGGAGACTTTCCTTTAAATAATTAGAAGCTATGGCATTTACTTCTTCGTAATCAAGGTTACGTACCCAACTTGCATAATCAAGGATTTGTCCTATAACGTCTCGCGGGGTTCTGTCACGTTTCAATTCAAGAACGAGTAAATCACCTTGTCGGTCAATAGCAAGTAAATCAATCCTCCCTCTATTTATGGTAGAAACTTGTTTACCAATAATAAATAATTCAATTCCCAACATGGAGGCGTCATTTACAAGCCAATCTTCTAAACGGTCTTCTGAATCAAGTCTGGTTTTATCTATCCCAACAAGGGTATTGCTATTTACTTTCCATAAATTCATTTGGAAAGCCATTATATTTCTCCTGGATAAATTCTGTTTTTTGTTGACCTATTAAAAACTACGTGCGGTAGCGGCCCAACAAGTTTTATAAGGATGAAATGAAACATTCGTTGATCGACTCAAACACTGTCGATTTTACCACGAATGGTGGGGGCTGCAAGTGCGAGGTGCATAATTATCGGACGACGACCGGCAGGTGTGTGGCGTAAATCTGCTGGACAATACGCACGGTCACCGGAATGGTTTGGGGGCTGTTTACCGCATCGGAATTGGTGGCGGTTACGGTCAGGCCGGCCGATTCAACCGTGCCTGCCGGGCCGTTCAGAATGCCGGTGCTGTTACTGACAGAAATGTTGACGGTATCAGGCGCGTCGCCGCTGCTGCCGGAGGAGTGCACCCAGCTTTGGCTGCCGCTGGTTGTCCAGTGGAGGATATCGCCGCCGCTATTGCTAATTTCTACGGTGATGCCGGCCGGCACCGTCTGCCCGGAGCCTGCTTCAGATATAAACGTGATGCCCGTACTGTTGATTGTCAGCGATGGATTGGGTTCGTTGAGGGTGATGGTGTCGGCGGCTACAACTTCGTTGCTGCCATCGGTATATTTAACATAAACGGTTTTTGGGCCGTTGCCTCGGATCAGGTCAAAGGCAATGGTTTGCGCCCACGGCTGCCATGCGGCGCCGGTAAAATCAGGGTCTTCGCTAATTTGTACGCCGGTAATGGAGCCCAGGCTGCCCCAGCTTGAGACATTTTCTTCGGTCAGCGTGATGTTGACCTGATACGAGCCGGTTTCATCGGCGTCGTTATTAATGAACACCGGCAGCACGTTGGGCTGGGCGCCTAAATCCATAGTCCAATAGTTACCCCAACTGCCGCCGGTCGCGTGTCCCACGCCAATTTCGCGGTAATTTCCATTTAAGATATTGGCGCGATGGCCGGCACTGTTCATCCAGCCGGTTATCGCGCCGGCCGGGGTGGCGTAACCGGCGGCAATGTTTTCGCCGGCGTAACAACTTCCCCAGCCATAGGGGGTGTAACCGTGTGCGCAAGCCCGCTGGCTGGATGACGACCCGTTTGACCCGGTGTGGCTGAAAAAGTTATTTGTAATCATGTCCTGATTATGAGCGCGGGCGGCGTTGGTCAGGTTGGTGTTGCGTTTTAAGGGGGCCAACCCGCGAGAGGTGCGTTCGAGGTTTGTCAAACGGATCACCTCCAGTTCAAACGTTTCGCTCTGGGTTTCTATATCGGGAATGGGGGATTGTGCTTGCGTGGGCAGCGGCGCAACAAAAAGGGCAGCAACAAGAATTAGTAATATTCTGCCCCAATAATAGTTCCAACCCTGTTTCAAAACTGTTGTGCCTTTCGCAATGTTTTGCCGGTATTTTTTGAAATGAAACTCCGGCGGTTAGAAGACGAAACGATGTGACCGCCCCTCTGTAGGGTATCGTATCTTTGCGTTTATTTCTATATGAAAAAAGTATGGGATTAATTTGGATTTTGTTCCGGTTACATATCCAACTGCCGCCGGCGAAGAATTGCGGCGTCCAATTGGCTGGTGAGGCTGCGGGCAACTGTAATGGGGGCGGTGGCACTGGCCAACCATTCTGGAGTGTAGCCGTGGGGAGGAGAATCCTGACGTGAAAATTGAGGAGTACGCTGTTCTACCATTCCTTTAGAATGAAGGGGTTGGGAAGGGAGGCGATACCCGGCGTGAAGGCACCCGGTAGACAGGCAAAACCAGACGACGGTGAACCACACTGAATCATGGGCAGCGGCAAATACCGCGCACGGCGCATCGGCCACCACCAGCGTCCGGATTCCGGCGTGGGGATACATCACCGCTGCGTGCAGGTCGGCCAGATATTGGGCGGGCGTACAATTTGAGGGCCACTGTTTGTCAAGGCGGATAGCACGCAACAGGGCCAGTTCGAGCGCCGGGAGGGTGTAACCGGGGCCAATAACATCAAAGTGCCAAAAGCTGCCCCACAGGCGTTCATCGGCCGGCAGCAAATCAGGCGTAAACGGGGCAATTGCGGCGGTTGCCACCAGGTTCGCTATTTGCGCCGCGGAAAGTTTTTGGCGGTGTTCAATTAAGTGAGAGATTTTGGTTATCATAAATAATCAAAACTACTTACCCCCCTCTAACTCCCCCCCGATTCGGGGGGGAGTTAGAGGGGGTAAAAACGGTAAAAGGGCGCTACTATAGCGGTTTTAAGGGGGTATACCTG
>CAYWSS010000724.1:0-3163 GCA_964460505.1 uncultured Caldilineaceae bacterium
ACCTTCTTCTCTCGCGCACGTCGCACATCACATGTGGTGTTGGGCCGCGCCGACACGCGACACACAAGCGGGGGGGGGCGAAGGACGCGGCCAGCGGCGCGATTTTGACGGGTTCACTGAATTTGTACGCTTCACCTGGGTATTCGACATCGCTATAAAATTATAACACGATGACGGTGGGGTTTACAATTGTCATCAATCAGGTTTCTTTACGTAAATTTTATGGCGAAAAAGAGTGGTTGTGTCGATATTAATAATACAGGAATTGAATTGGTTTTCTTGCCTTAAAAATTTTTTTACCAACTGAATGTAAGCTCTGCGGGGCAACCACAAGGGTTCGCCTCTATATTTTGAGAAGATACGAATGTAACCTGCAATAACCCACTAATTAACATAAAGTAACCCGCTACGGCAAGACATGTCTAAAACAAAAAAAATCACCGGTGTAGCTATTGTCTTTTTGATGGCAGCCTGGATTCTTGTTATCCCACTCATCGGGATGAAAGGTTTTGCAACCCGGCTGCACCAGGAGCGTGAAGTTGAAGCTGTGTTTCTGGCAGATTCAGAGGAAGAATTGGTGCTTTTGTTTTGGGGATACGTGGGCTGTTACACCGCCTGTCCGGTGTCGCTCTCTGTCTTGAGTGATGTGTACAACAGTTACACCGGCGAATACCCGGGCCACTCATTAAACGTGTCATTTGTTGGCCTTCCTCTGCCCGGAGAACAAAACACTCAAAAAGCGGTGCAGCGATACGCCCAAAAATTTAACAGGAATTTTAAGGGGTACAGCCTGTCGGGTGAGGCGTTGGGTGGTTCGCTCCGTGAGTTTGATGTTTCCTTTTCCCCATCAACATTTAGCCCCAAAGATTTAAACCATTCTGCCTTTGTGTATCTGCTGCAAAATGTGGAGGGGCACTGGATATTACGGCGCACCTACACCCGGTATCCACCCCCGGCAGATATTATTCTGAGCGATTTGCGCACCTTTAGCGCAAAGAGCCGGCCCCTGTATTCAAATGCAATTGGGGAGGCGGCTAATGAGTAGATAACCTTGAATAATGGTTTGAAATGTGTAAAAAATGGAAGATGGCAAATATGAGAATTATTGTAAAAAAGTAGTGTAAAGGAGTAAATCAATGTTTGAAAAGCTAATGCCGGCCTATAATCCAACCCTGCCCAATCAGGCAAAACAAGCACTGCAAGCAGACTTTGAAAAGGCCGACGGTCAAATGCTGAAGATATTATTTGCGCACTGGGTGATTGCCAGTACGGTGCTGGCTTACAGCTACAGCACTTACCTGATGGGATTTCTTATTGGGGGTGTTACCTTTGCGGTGATCTTTATTGCCTACCGGGCCTATCGTGGCACGGTAATTTTCAGGGCGCTGGTGGGGGCAGCCATTATGGTCTATTTTGCCCTGTTTGTGCAGCAGCATTTTGGCCGGATAGAAGCGCACTTTCATTATTTTATGGCCATCTCAATTCTGGGACGATACAAGGATATTGTGCCGGTTTGGGTAGCCACGGTTGTGGTCGCCATTCACCACCTGGCCTTTGGCATTATGCAAAATATGGGCGTGGAACTATTGGGGACGCCCATTATTGTGTGCAACTACGGCGCAACGCTGGACTTTTTTATCTGGCACTACACAGTGGCCATTCTCCAATCGGTGATTGTCAGCTTCTTCATTCTGGAGTCTACCAACCAATTTATAATGACCTACAAACTTGTAAATACAATGCGGTCTGCAGTGGGTAATGTTACCCGGGTTATGGGATCTGTAGCCAATGGCAACCTGGCGCAGCAAGTGAATGAAGAGGTGGATAATGAGGACTTGCGCCGGCTCGCAGTTAGCGTTAACGCCTCTATCAAAAATGTGCGTGAGGCCATTGAGGAGGTACGAGAGAGCGCCTACGAAGTTTCCACGGCCAGTCTCAACATAAACGCCATTTCCGAACAGGTGGATCAGGCCACAGAGCAGGTGGCTGCCTCCATTCAGCAGGTAACTATTGGGGCCACTCACCAGGTAGAAAGTATTGGCAAGACGGCAACCTCGGTGGAACAAATGTCGAACGCCATTGATGGAGTAGCCAAAGGCGCGCAGGAGCAGGCCGTAGCCATTAACAAGGTCTCTGAATATACAGCCAGAATCGATACGGCCATTCAACATGTGGCTGAAAATGCGCGGGCCGGCGCTCAAGGGGCAGAAAATACCTCTAACGCCGCGCAGGTTGGGGCCACAACCGTTAAAGATACGGTTGACGGCATGGCCAATATCAGGACAAAGGTAGGCTTCTCGGCGCAAAAGGTTCAGGAAATGGGGCAGCGCTCCGAACAAATTGGAGTCATTGTTGAAACCATTGATGACATTGCCTCTCAAACCAACCTGCTGGCGTTAAACGCAGCGATTGAAGCCGCTCGAGCCGGTGAGCACGGAAAAGGCTTTGCCGTGGTGGCCGACGAAGTACGGAAACTGGCAGAAAAATCGACGGCAGCGACCGGGGAAATTGCCGGCCTTATCCAGGGGATACAGCAAACTGTGGATGAAGCCGTGCAGGCAATGGATGAAGGCGCAAAAGAAGTTGAGGATGGGGTGAATAGAGCCAATGAGGCGGGACAGGCGCTTAACGATATTTTGCAGGCCGTAGAGGTGGTTCGCCACCAGGTTGAGGAAATTTCCAATGCCGTGCAGGAGATGACCAGCTCATCTCAGGAATTGGTGACAGCTATGGATTCCGTATCTGCGGTGGTAGAAGAAAATTCGGCGGTAACGCAGGAAATGAGCACCCAGGCCATTGAGGCCGATAAAGCGGTCAGCGATATTGCCGGTATTTCTCAGGAGAACAGCGCCGCCACCGAAGAGGTTAGCGCCGCCACCGAAGAAATGCGGGCGCAGGTATCAGAGGTAACCGTCTCGGCAAACTCACTCAACGATATGGCCCAAAATCTGCAAACTTTGGTGGCCCGTTTCAATCTGACTAATGGCGGCTCGGCGCAAACTGAACACGCAACGACAGTGGTTAGCGCCGGCCATTCCTAATAGGATGTATCTTTTGCGGGGAAAATTGTTTCTACCGCACCACATTCAAAAAGTAAAAAAACGCAATGCCGCACAGGTAAATTAAAGTAACCGGCACTTTTTAAGTGCCGGGTACTTGTAAC
>CAYWSS010000725.1:0-3159 GCA_964460505.1 uncultured Caldilineaceae bacterium
TAAGTGTACTGAATCAGACATTCTCTACAGATTTACAATTTCAAGCCTTTTATGGCACGTATCGGGTGGGCTTGATTATCACCACTCTTCTTTTCCAGTGGTTAATTACCGGCAGGTTGCTGGAAAAAGTAGAGCTAAAAAGCAGTTTCATGATATTGCCGGTAGTGATTGCCCTGGCCGCCGGCAGTGGCCTGGCAATTACCGGCTTAATTGGAGGCGCTGCCGGCGTATTTATTATGGAACTGATTGAGCGGGCCTGGGACCAACCTGTTCGTAAATCACTTCAGGGCTTAATTCCCGACGAACGCCGGGGCCGGGTCACTACTTTTTTAGATACCTATGTGCTGGCTGTGGCCACAATCATTGCCTGTCTGTTTTTATTGGGGCTTTTCTTAATCTCCTCAACCCTTCAATTGTCTTTGCAGGCCGCTGCTATTATCTATCTGTCCGTGGCCGGAGTCTCTGGAATAGCGGCTGCCTGGGCGGCTTTTAGAGCCAGAAAAGAGTATGACCAGAGCATGCTCAACTGGCGACTTTCCCGCCGGCAACGGCGCGGTCTGACCGGCGTTATGAACAAACTTGATTTATAGGGATTATTGTGAGTGTTTCCCCCGACCGGGGGCAACATGGAATTCTGGTTACGAAACTCCAGTTTCGTAACCAGAATTCTATTTCAGGCAGTAGCAACGCGGTGCAAAACGCGGCGGGCTTGCGTTTTGCTCTGATGCTTTCCTGAATTTCAGAAACATTCATTTGCAGGTGGAAGAAAATATGCCCAAAACAATACTTGTGCATTCTTTTCGACACGGGGTAGGGCGAACAAATATTGCCGCAAACCTGGCCTACCTTCTGGCGGCCGAAGGGCAGCGCGTGGGCATAATTGATACCGACTTAACTGCGCCATCTCTTCATTGCATATTTGGCGTTTCAGAAAAAGAAATCACCTGTTCGTTTACCGGCTATCTGACCGGTGCATGTAGTCTGGAGCAGGTGGTGTACCCGCTGGCAGACCGCCTGAATCAGTCCCTCGATGGGGCGCTGTTTTTTGTGCCCGGCACCGTTGGTAAAAAAAACCGGGCCTTCCCCCCCGATGCTGCTGTTTACGTAGAGGCGCTCAATGCCGGGTGTCAGGAATTGGGGGCCTCATTAAATCTGGATACAATATTGATTGATACGCAGCCGGGGTTAGATAAAAATACCCTGGTTTCGCTTACAGTAGCCGACACCCTGGTGGTGATTATGCGTCACGACTGGCGAGACTATCAGGGAACCGGGGTAACAATTGACGTAGTCAAGCAGCTTGAAGTCCCGGAAATAACCCTGATTATTAATGAAGTTCCCGCTAAATTTGATTTTGGAGCCATGAAAACAGAGCTGGAAACCACCTACAATTGTCAGGTAAGTGCCATTCTGCCGCACATTGAAGCGGTCATGGCTCTGGGCAACAAAGATATTTTTGCCATGCATTACCCCACCCATCCGGCAACCGCTTTGCTGCGGCAGGCGGCCATCAAGTTGGCCGCATAAAAAATATGCGCTTGCCGGGGCCAAAATTAGAATCCGGCGCAATCGGACAATCTCAAAGAGGGCTGGATGACCACAGACATAGCTGCCTTTGCCGCAAAAATCATTCAAAATGTTGAAAAAGTCATTATCGGCAAGCGGGAACAAATTGAGTTGCTGCTGGTAGCCATGCTGTGCCAGGGGCACGTGCTGCTGGAAGATGTGCCCGGCACCGGTAAAACAATGCTGGCCCGCAGTATGGCCATTAGCATGGGCATCGGTTTTAAGCGGCTGCAATGCACGCCCGATTTGCTGCCCAGTGACATTACCGGGGTGTCCATCTTCCTGCAAAATGAGGGAAAATTTGAGTTTCGCCCCGGCCCTTTGTTTGTAAACATCCTGTTGTCAGATGAAATAAACCGGGCCACGCCGCGCGCGCAGTCGGCCCTGCTTGAGGCTATGCAGGAGCGGCAGGTTACAGTTGATGGCCGGCCGCGCCCGTTGCCCCGGCCATTTTTGGTGCTGGCTACCCAAAACCCGGTTGAATTTGAAGGCACGTTCCCGCTACCGGAAGCGCAACTCGACCGCTTTTTGATGCGTTTGAAAATGGGCTACCCCAGTGTGGATGACGAGCGTCAAATTATTAAAAGCCAGCGCGCCGCGCATCCGGTTGATGCGCTTGAAGCGGTTGTGAATGGAAGCGAGTTGCTGAGTTTGAGTCGGGAAATCAGCCAAAACCACGTTGATGAATCGCTGGAAAGTTACATCCTGTCCCTGGTGCAGGCCACCCGCGCTCACCCGGATTTGACTCTGGGGGCCAGCCCGCGCGGCAGTCTGGCGCTGTATAAAACCAGTCAGGCCTTGGCTGCGCTGCAAAACCGCACCTACGTTATTCCTGACGATATAAAAAAACTGGCTCCGCTGACGTTGGCTCACCGGCTGATTTTAAAGCCGGAAAGCCAGTTGCGGGGTCGAACCGTACATTCGGTGTTAAATGAAATTATAGGGCAAACGGAGTTGGACCTGGAAGAGTAGAGGCGTAAATAGTCCGATAGTTAAAGGAGCCACTTATGAAACGGGGTTTCACACGCCTCGGATGACTAAAACTGTGAATCAGGTCGGCAAATAATAACCGATCTGGAGACATCAGAATTGGAGTTGGGTCAGGTAAAACGCTCGACTTTCTTTGATGCGTTTCAACGATTTCCAGTCGTTTGGTTTGCCAACCTGCTGGCAGTGGTGGCCTGGCAGTCAATCCCCGAGTTGGATGCGCTGGGTAAGCTGTATTGCGTAGATGGTTCACTCTTTCCGGCCATAGCCTCTATGGTGTGGGCTGAGTACACCAGCAAGCATCAAGCAATTCGCCTACATTTCTGTTTCAAGTTGAATCGTATGATCCCGGCTCACTTTCTAGTGGGTACAGGCAAGTCCAATGAAAAGAAGGCCTTGCTTGAGATGTTGAAAACTGGAGCAACCTACATTGCAGACCGGGGCTATCTCAGTTTTCCTCGTATCCAAATAATAGGTTTACACTTTAGGCCAAAAAATGAGAGATAATCCTTTCATTCCGCCGCAGGTCCTGCTCTGAACCGGCCGGAAATAAGAGCAAGACCTGCGGCAGAATGGAAGGATTTTGATGGCGAAAATTGTAAACCT
>CAYWSS010000726.1:0-3152 GCA_964460505.1 uncultured Caldilineaceae bacterium
ACGCGCACCCCCACCGTTACCAAAACGCCCACGCCCGGCCCTGACTCTCCCTTTGGCCTGGCCCAGTCGGTGGCGCTCTGTGAGGATACTACAAACGGGGGATTGCTCAGAGTGTACGTTCGTGATAGACTGGGGGCAGGTGTGCCCGGCGTAGAAATAACCGTCACCTGGACAGGCGGGCAAGATACCTTCTTTACCGGCTTCAAACCGGATATCGACCCCGGATATGCTGATTTTCAGATGGAGCCGGGGCAGCGATATGATATAACCCTGGCCGGCGTAGAAACCGTGGGTCAATTACCGGAAGTTAATATAGACAGCAGTACCCTTTGTTCAACCCTTGCCGATGGCGTTAATCCATCATGGCAGGTGGTTTTTCAGCAGGGGGTAAACAGATAGGGGGGAACCCGTTGGTTTTGGTAAAATACCATTTCCAAAATCAACGTGCCTATCTCCGGAAGCAAATTCAATTTTGGTCAATGAAAACCCAAAATTGGCGAATGGGTACGACGAATAAGGACGGAAATGCGTTGAAAGAAGAGTTTATAAAAAACACGCCGCTGTTTGGCACGCTCTCAGATGATGAGCAGCGCGCCATTGGCAAGCGAATGCGTTTGGAGCAGTACGGGCCAAACGAAACGCTGTATACAAAAAATAGCCAAAGCAATGCCCTGTACCTGATTAAAGAAGGCTGGGCCAAGCTTTCCAGCGATGCGCAATCGCCGGTGATAGCCAGCCTTGGCCCCGGCAGTTTATTGGGCGAAGCCGATTTTTTCTCCGGGCAGCCCTATGCCATGACCGCCCAAACCTCCAGCGAAGTCATGGTCTGGTCGCTGGAACAATTGGCCATGACGGCGCTCATTAAAGAGCGTCCCCAACTTGGCCTTTATCTGGGCCTGGCTCTGGGCAAAGGAATTGCCCAATTTCACCCCCAGCTAACTGAACGCCTGGCCCGGGTTCCGCTGTTTCAAGACCTGTCGCCCAGAGAACGCAGTCTGGTGGCCCAATACCTCTCTCCCCGCCGCTACCGCAGTGGAGACACCATCTACCGCAGCGGAGACCACGCGACCGGCCTGTTCTTTATCGAAGAAGGCGCGGTTCACTTGCTGGGTGATACCGACGATGATTACACTGAACTCACTTATGGCGAAGCCTTTGGTGAGATGGCCGTTATTTCAAGCAAACCCCATTCAAACACAGCCCGGGCAGCCAACGATGTGGTGTTGTGGCAGTTAAGCCCGGCAGATTTTATCTCGCTCACCGGCACAAATCCATCGGTAAAAACCAATCTCAGCCGCAACCTGCGGGCCAGGCTAAGCGCCTCTGACCAGGCCTATGCCGTGGCGCTGTTAGAGCGAATTTCCATCTTCTCCGATTTATCCCGGGAGATACTCAACGACATTGTGCGCTTGCTTCTGCTGCGCCACGTTCCCGCCGGCGAAATTATTTTTAGCCAGGGCGACCCCGGCGATGCCATGTACATTGTTGATAGCGGCGCTGTAATTTCAGACTTGCCCAATGCGCCGGGCCAGATGCAGCGCCGTTTTAACGACGGCGACTTCTTTGGCGAATCTGCCTTGCTCACCGGCAAAACCAGAGAATTTGCCGCTCACGCCGCCAACAACACCAACCTGTGGTGCCTGTATCGCACCGACTTTGACAGCCTGCTGGTAAAACACCCACAAATTAGCGCGGCTCTCAGCCAGGCGCTGCGTGATCGACTCAGTTCGGTTGATGATTACGCGGTAGAACCGCACCTGCAAAAAATAGCTTCTGCCGGAGGATTATCGCGCACCCAACTGGATGAACTATCGGCCCGCCTCCAACCTCGCCGGTATCAGGGTGGCAGCACTGTCTATTTTGAAGGTGGGGCCAGCGATGAAATGTACTTTATTGAGCGCGGCCAGGTAGAACTGTGGGCCACCACCATGCAAGGGCCAATTTTGCTGGAAGCATTGAATGCCGGCGACTATTTTGGCGAAATCGCGCTGCTCTCCGGGCGAACGCGAATGGGGACGGCCTATGCCCTGGTAGAAACCGATATTTGGGCCTTGACCAAAGCCGATTTTGACGACTTTTTGCAACGGTACCCCAACCTGGGGCTGGTGATGAGCCGCATTTTGAGCAAGCGCATGGAAGAAACGTTATCCCGATTGCGTGGTGCTCCGGCGCAAAGAGGGTTGCCGCCCCCATCATCCGGGGTTGCTCAACCGCCACGGCCAATCTATCCGGCGGGCAGCCAACCGTCTCGCCCGATGCCGCCGGCGTCCAGCCGCCCGGTGCCCGCTCAGTCATCAACCGGTTTTATGCCGCCGGTGCCGGTTCGTCCGGTAGCGCCGCCACCCGGCTCACGGCCGGTTGCGGCTTTGCCTCCCCGATCGTTATCATCGGGGCAACCCCCCGTACATTCTCAATTTACGCAGCCCATGCCGCCGGTTTCTCCACCGGGGCCGGGCAGGCGACCCGCGACGCCCATTCATTCTCAGCAAACTCAGGGGATACCGCCGGTACGCCCGGTGCCGGCTATGGGCGGCTCAACCGTTCATTCTCAACACACGCAGGCGATGCCTCCCACGCAGCCCGGCTCACCGGTTCCGCCGCAATCAAGACCATTTCCGGCAGGGCAGTCTGCGGGCAAAGCTGCACCGCCCCCCAGGAAAAAGCGGCGAAAAAAAGGCAAACCGCGGCGTAAAGCCAAAAAACAGACAGCGCCGCAGTCACAGCAACCCATGCCGATGCCGGCGCTCGCAGCCTCTGCCTCGGGGGCGGGCGCACCGGTTCAATCTAAACCGCAAACAAAGAAACAGCCGGAAGCAAAATATGGCAAATCGCGGCGTTCGAAGCCAATTCAACCGCGCTCTTATTCAAACCGGCGGCTGGAACGGCACCGAAAGAGTCTGTCAGTTTGGTTTGCCGGCCGAAGTACCGGCGGTAAATTACGATTAATTGCTATTGCTATTGCGCTGGTCTGGCTGTGCGGCATTATGGCCCCCTCGCTCATTATTAATGCGCTGGCGGCCACCTTTGCCGATGAAGGCGCGCTGCCCGGCGATGCCCGCAGCCCGATTCAGCAAATGCGCGAAGACGGCGCGGTTGGGGCCGCCGCCGTTTTGCCTTTTGTGGAAACGGCCACGCCAACGCCAACAAATACC
>CAYWSS010000727.1:0-3146 GCA_964460505.1 uncultured Caldilineaceae bacterium
TCGCGTCTATCTCGCCTCAACAACTCCAACCCTCCGGTAACTTAACATTGTCGAAGTAGTTACTTTTTTGTTTTTTATTCAAGAAATTCGCGTAATTTGGTGCGAGAATCAAATCAGCTCAATCTCGTAATCCACCAGCTCACAATCCAGCCGGGTTTCCTCCACCCAGCGGGCCACGCGCGTCAGCAGCCCGTGCACATAACCCCGGTCACTGGAAACGGTGACCACGCCAATAACGGTGGTCTGGTGGGCATTTTGGCGATCAACTTCAGAAACGGCCACGTTGAATTTGTTGCGCAGCCGGGCCGTCAGGCTGCGCACAACCTGCCGCTTATCTTTAAGCGACGCCGCCATTGGAATATCCAAATCGATTGTGCAAATACCAATTACCATTTTTAATTTTCGATCATCAGATTAAAGTAAACTGTCGCAAGTCGCAAGGCCGCAAAACTAATTTTCCCTGCAACCTGCTACTTGCAACCCTGTCAAACCCTCTTTAACCACTCATCGTTAGCATACTGCCCGGCCCGAAGTTTTTTGGCCAGGTTATTTTCCGCTTCGGTGAGTGGCATTTCTTGCAGGGTGAGATTGAGCTGTTCTTCAAAACCTGCTCGCAATGCAGCGGCAGTATCGTCAAACGATATAACTTTGCCCAGCGCTTTCTCCAGCGTGGCGGCTCGATTCGGCAACATTGCCTGTTGGGCGGCGCGTTCTTCATCCGAAAAATTGAGCACGTCGATGATGCGGTTAAAATTGCCGTGCAGGGGCAGCGTACCGTGTTGCAGCACAATCTTTTTGCGGCGCAGTTGGGCGCTGCCGATCAATTTTTTGCCCTGCCAGGTAATTTCGTAGCGCGATGGGGTATCAAAACAGACCGGCCCGCCTTTTTTTGCCGCCTGCCGTTGGGCGGCAACCTTTTCTTTGGCGGCTTGCGCGGCCTGCACGCCCAACTTTTCCAATCCGCGCAGCAGCCCAAAGCTGAGAACGCGGTACGATTTTACAATGCCGCCCTGAATGCGCGGATCGGATTGGGGGATAATCAGGCTGTAGGTGATTTCGTCGGTGTGCAAAATGGCTTTGCCGCCGGTCGCGCGGCGGGTCCAGGTGTAACCCTGCGCCGCGATGGCGGCCAGATCAACTTCAGCCCAATGCTGGTTGTAACCCAGACTGAGGCAGGCCGGTTCCCACTGGAAAAAGCGAATCGTCGGTATCCCGTGCCCCTCGGCCAGAGCGTACAGAATTGCCTCATCGATGGCCATGTTGGTGGCGCCATCCAGCGGCGGGGTGATGAGCAAGCGCCAGGTGGCAGGGGAGTAGGAATCTTGTGAATTTTCTATTATTGAATGTGAGTTGTGCATGGGATTTGTTGTCATTTTTGTGTTCGCTGTGCGTTATTCACCGTATTTTACCATGCTCCAATCCAAACCCAAATTTATCGATAATATCAAATTTGGCGATAAAACCTGACGGGTTTTCAAGAAACCGCTGAAGTTTACCTGATTTTCGAAGGTACCAAATATCTTTTTGCAAAATTATGCCAAAACCCGTCAGGTTTGGGTTTTAATTTTGGATTACTGCAAATTCATTTGAACCGAGCGCCCTGTTTGCCCAAATTCCCCACGTGATTTACCATACGCAACACACAAACTGAATTACATCCGAAAGAGTCATCACCAGCCTGACGGTACCCCACCAATACGAAACCAAACGTCTGACTACTGGCTACTGATGACTGTCTACTGAATTCCCAAAGGAGGATTTTATCATGGCACACAAACTTGCATTCATTGGATTTGGAACGGTTGGCCAGGGACTGGCCGAAATTCTGCGGGACAAAGGAGATAATCTGCGCCATAATCTGGGCTTTGATGGCCAGGTTGTGGCCGTGTCTGATTTGCTCAAAGGGGCGCTGTACCATCCCGACGGACTGGACATCGGCGCGTTGCTGAAGGTGGTGCAAGCTACCGGCAAGCTGGACGACTACCCGGACACGCCGGGGCTAAAGCGTGGTTGGGACAGCCTGAAAACCATCCGCGACAGCAACGCCGACAGCGTGGTGGAAGTGAGCTACACCGACATCAAAACGGGGCAGCCGGCCATCGACCATTGCCGCGCCGCCTTTGAAACCGGCAAAAATCTGGTGATGAGCAACAAAGGGCCGGTGGCGCTGGCCTACGCGGAACTGTCGAAACTGGCCGGGGAAAACGGCGCGCGCTGGTGTTTTGAGGGTACTGTGATGAGTGGCACCCCCGCCCTGCGGATGCCGCTGGTTTCGCTGGCCGGCAACGACATCAGCGAAGTACGCGGCATTTTTAACGGCACGACCAACTACATTCTCACTAAAATGGAAGAGGGGATGAGCTATGAGACGGCCCTGGCGCAGGCCCAGGAATTGGGCTACGCCGAGGCCGACCCGACGGCCGATGTGGAAGGTTATGATGCTCAGGGCAAGGTGGTCATTCTGGCCAATGTGGTGATGGATGCGCCCACCACCAAAGAAGATGTGGCCTGCCAAGGCATCAGCCACCTCACGCCGGACGACATTGAACAGGCCAAAGCCGAAGGCAAACGGTGGAAGTTACTCGCTCGCTGCAAAAAAGAGGGCAACTCGGTGGTGGCGAGCGTTGGGCCGGAAATGGTGCCGCTGTCCGATCCGCTGGCTAACATTATGGGCGCCACCAACGCCATTACCTACGAGTGCGATCTGGCCGGGCCAATCACCCTGGTCGGCGCCGGCGCCGGGCGGGTGGAAACCGGTTTTTCCATTTTAATCGATTTGATTAATATCGAACGAGAGAATCTGTAGGCGGTTGCCGGTTGTGCAGGGAGGCAGAGGGGCAGGGGTGTAAATATTACGTTTTACTGCGATTTTGTTTTTTGGGTGGTGGTTAAGTTGTAACTGATGCGTCCGGAATTTTAAAGCTAACTTTGAGACTCCATCAGTCACGATGTAACCGCTACCGTTTTTTAAAGCTGCCGTGGATCGTTTAGGAACTTATCAGTAAAAAGCTTGTTTTTTGGTTCTGGCCTGGCCGGGTTAGGAATGGTGCGTAAATAACTTACCCAATTGGGACCGGCAACATATTGCGTATTATACTGAAAACAGAATGAGAACGGAACTTTTGAGATGTCATTCCCGCGTGCTT
>CAYWSS010000728.1:0-3142 GCA_964460505.1 uncultured Caldilineaceae bacterium
CAACTGGAAGAGGGGCGGGGCGAGGTTGAGAATCAATACGCCCGCACCGTAAATAGAGACGGAAACGTCCCCGCTCAAAATTTAATGAAACAGGTATTCCAGGTGAGCGATCGCCCGTGGCGCGGCATCGGGATGATTCCCGACAGCGGCTACAGCCTTCGCCCTGAATTTGCGGATTTTGACGCGGAATTGCGCTTTGATGTGGGGGACATCACCGCCGAGGAATCGTCAGTGTGCATTGCCGGTGAAATTATGCAGGGGCTTAAAAAGCCGCACGAGTGCCCGGCCTTTGGCAAAGAATGTACCCCCGAACGCCCTATCGGCGCGCCGATGGTATCGGCGGAAGGGCCGTGCGCGGCCTACTACCAATACGGCAGAACAGGGTAACAATTAACAATGAATAATTAGCAACTAACAATTAGCAACATTGAAGGACAGACAACTTTATGAGCAATGGAACATCACTCCCCCCAATTACCGGCGCACAGTGCCCTATTCCTGTTAGCGATTATCCATCAATTGTGATGGCGCACGGCGGCGGGGGACGCCTGACCCAGATGTTGATTGAAAAAATGTTTGTACCGACCTTCAGCAACCCCACCCTGGAAGCGTTGAACGACGGCGCAATTCTTGAAACCAATGGCGTGCGGCTGGCCTTTTCTACCGACTCATTTGTCATCAGCCCCCGTTTTTTCCCCGGCGGCAATATTGGATCGCTGGCGGTGCATGGCACGGTAAACGATCTGGCCATGTGCGGCGCCAAACCCATAGCCCTTTCGGCGGGAATGGTGCTGGAAGAAGGGCTGCCGATGGAGGAGTTGTGGCAGATTGTGCGCTCGATGCAAGCCGCCGCCGCTGAAGTGGGCGTGCCGGTTGTTACCGGCGATACCAAAGTTGTGGATCGTGGCAAGGGCGACGGCATTTACATCAACACCAGCGGCATTGGATTGATTCCGGCAGGGGTGCAGGTTTCGCCGTTGCGGGCGCGCCCCGGCGATGTGGTGCTGGTTAACGGCGCCATTGCCGTACACGGTATCGCCATTATGTCGGTGCGGGAGGGGTTGGAATTTGAAACCACCCTGAAAAGCGACTCCGCCGCGCTGCACCAGGTGATGGCCCGCGTGCTGGAAACCGGCGGCGAAGCCGTTCACGCATTGCGCGACCCTACCCGGGGCGGCCTGGCCAGCACCCTCAATGAAATTGCAGATCAGGCCAACGTGGGCATCCGGCTAAATGAGACCCAAATCCCCATTTGGGATGAGGTGCGGGGTGCCTGCGAGATTCTGGGTTTTGATCCGCTGTACGTGGCCAATGAGGGCAAGATGCTGGCGATTGTGGCCCGAGACGTAGCCGATGAAGTGCTGGCCGCGATGCAGGCGCATCCTCTGGGGCAAGAGGCCGCCATCATTGGCGAAGTGGTGAGAGAGCACCCTGGGCGGGTATTCCTGCGCAGCCGCATCGGGGGGATGCGCGTGGTCGATATGCTCAGTGGAGAGCAGTTACCGCGCATCTGCTAATTTCGTCGCAAGTTCACGGTCAGACATTGAAAAACAGATAGCTACAGTACTGCAAAAATCACACAGGCGAGGTATCTTCTCAATATTTCGGGGTAGGTAGTGGTGGAGTCCAAGCCTTTAGGCTTGTCAGGCATCAAACCTAAAGGTTTGGACTCCTATTCCCCCCTTTTTTGAGAAGATACCAGGCGAGTAATTATCACCGTAAAGAGCGCAAAGGTTTTTATGTAATCTCTGCGTTCTTTGCGTCCTCGGCGGTAAAATTCCTGATTGGAGTAGAATCCACCGGGAGAGGAGTACACCATGGATTACGGCGAAGTTATCAAACGGGCGGCGCATATTACGTGGCGCTACAAATTTCTGTGGGTTTTTGGAATTATCATGGCCCTGTGTGGTCAGGGTAGCGGGGGAAACCCTCGCTTTAATGTAAACTACAGGTCGCCCCTTGGCCCCACGGTTGGCCCCCCCGAATTCCCGGCCTATTTTCCCGAACCGTTAGGCCGGACCCCTATCTCGGTTTATGTTGTTGCCGGGCTTCTGCTGATAGTTTGGCTTGGTCTGATAAGCATTATTGTGGGAGCTATCGGTCGCAGTGCGCTGATAAAATCAACGGCCAGAGCTGAAGCGGGCGAGAACATCAGCTTTGCGACAAGCCGGCATGATGGCCTGGCAACTGCCGTTCCCCTTGGATTACTGCAACTGCTACTCGCAATTCCTCTGTTAATTCTGGGCATCTGTGTGGCTGTCATTTTCATCACGCAGTTCTGGCCTTTTTTCAGCCAGATTTTCACCTTTACGCCCAACGCCGAAACACAGGCTCCGCCGTCTTTTTTGAATGACTTTTTCGCGTTTTTCCCGCTCTTTTTTGCCACCATCTGTGGCACCATTTGTATTGGTTTTATTATCCAACTCATTGCGGGACTTTTTAGAACGTTTGGCAGCCGGGCCATTGTTTTGGAGAATCACGGGGTACTCAGTTCATTTTCTCGAAGCTGGCACCTTTTCCGCCAAAACATCGGAGCCACCATCATCCTGACTATCCTGGTGGTGGTCGTTGCCGTGGTCGTTGGATTTGTTCTGGCGATTCCCGCGATGGTGATTATGCTCCCCCTGATGATGAGTGTTATGCCCGGCATAATTTCCGGTACGGGATCATCTATCAGCAGTTACCTGCTTTTGGGCTGCGCGGGTCTGGTGATGGTGGTCCTGTTTAGTTTTGTAAAGGGTGTCCTCCAGGTATTCATCGAGTCGCTGTGGACCCTGGCCTACCGGGAGTTTGCAGGGTTAGGAGTCTCACAGTTCCGAGACCAGCTCTAAAAATTTTGGTTCTCTGGTAGTTTGCAGAATCGCTCTATAAAAAACGTATTATCTGCTACGAATTGCACTAATTTTTTATTTTTTCATGTTAATTCGTGCAATTCGTGGCAAATTCTTTATTTTAATCCTCCAAAATCCTGTAGAGCCATTATTTTTTCATCCAACCCATCACCCCAAAGGAGAAACAAAATACAATGACAGGATTTTTCCATTGACATAAAGTTTGGGATTAAAAGCCAAAAATTTAGCTTTTTGCGCCAAATAAGGCAATGAGCAAAGTATTTAATTCTATCATTCTGCTAATTCTGTTC
>CAYWSS010000729.1:0-3141 GCA_964460505.1 uncultured Caldilineaceae bacterium
GGAACCTTGCGGACCCCCCCCGCGTGGATCGTCTCGCTGATCCGCCGCGTCCCCTCCGACGCCTGGCCCTGGTTGCCCATCAGGGTGGCGACGCCTTGCTTGCGGGCCATGTCCCGCATCTGCCGCGCCTCGTGGACGGAGTGGGTCAGCGGCTTCTGGCAGTAGACGTGCTTGCCGCGGCGCATCGCGGGCATGGAGATTATCGCGTGCTGTGGTGTGGGTGTTGAGGGCGTGTTATGACAGTAGTGGGACAGTTCCTGGCGGAACGACAACAAGTATAAAAATAGGGGATTTGGAATGAGGCGTTAAGCGAAGCAGTTAGTATTTCCCTAACTCCTAACTCCCAACCCCTGAATTCTATTTTCAAAGGAGTTTATCAAATGAGTGTTGCCGGCATAACAGAAACAAGACCATATCTGACCTTTAAGTTAGGTGAAGAAATGTTTGGACAGGATGTGACGCAGGTCCGTGAAGTAGTGGAGGTACCGCCGATAACCAAGGTGCCGCGCACCCCCGATTTTATGTGTGGAGTCATCAATTTGCGAGGCAACGTGGTACCGGTTATGGACATGCGCCTGATGTTTGGCATGCCGCCTGTTGAAGCGACAGTAGACACTTGCGTAGTGGTTACGGAAACCGCTGATGAAGATGACAAAACGCTGGTATTTGGGGCGCTGGTCGATTCGGTGCAGGAAGTGTTTGAGTTAGAACCGGAGCATGTTGAACCGGTGCCCAGGTTGGGAACAAAACTGCGCACGGAGTTTATCAAGGGTATGGGCAAACGGAATGATCAGTTCATCATCATTTTAGATATAGACCGCGTCTTTTCGATGGAAGAAATCGATTTGATGCAGGATGCCGTGGCCTATTCATTGGCAGAGACAGTTACTGCAGACGAGACGCAGTAATGCACACGGGAGGAATCGGAAGGATGTACGCTGAAATGTCAGAGAGAACCGGCGGACTGTCATCTGCCAACCAACAACCCGACCCTGACTCCGTTGATATTTTCAATGTCACGATGTCTAACAAGGTCTTTGAGCGCCTCAGCGAGTTTATCCGGGCTGAATATGGAATCAAGCTGGCTCCTGTCAAAAAATCGATGCTTGAAACCCGTTTGCGAAAGCGGCTGCGCCATTTGGGGCTGACATCATTTGACCGCTACTGTGAATATGTCTTTAGTCTCCAGGGGCAGGCCCAGGAACTGGTGCCGATGATCAACGCGGTAACCACCAACAAGACCGATTTTTTTCGTGAACCGGTTCATTTTGATTACCTGGTGCAGACGGCTCTGCCGGAGTTTCTCCATAAAACAGAGGGCCGAAGAAAACTCAGGGTGTGGAGCGCAGGCTGCGCTACAGGAGAAGAGCCTTATACCCTGGCTATGATATTGAGTGAATTTGCAAAGAAAAATTCGGGTTTTGATTTTTCAATCCTGGCCACGGATATTTCTACCAACGCTCTGGAGAAAGCCAAGTTAGGAATATATAACCTGGACAGGGTGGAACCGGTTCCTTCTATCCTGAAGAGGAATTACTTTTTAAAAAGTAAAGATAGATCCAGGCAACTGGTGCGGGTTATTCCCCAATTAAGAGCAAGGGTACAGTTTGGAAAGCTGAACTTAATGGACAACGACTTCAAGCTGCCCGGGCCGATGGACATTATCTTTTGTCGAAATGTTTTTATCTACTTCAATCAGCCAACACAAAATAAAATACTGGCTCAGTTTTTTCAGAATTTAGCTCCAGGCGGGCACATCTTTTTGGGTCTCACCGAAACGGGAACCAAGGTGAACGCCTCTTTAACCCGAATAGCTTCGAGCATTTACAAAAACCAGAGGAGATAAATGAAAAAAAAGATCAGGGTGCTCATTGTTGATGATTCTTCCGTGGTGCGCCAGGTCATGGCCAGGATTTTATCGAGCGACCCTGCCATTGAGGTCATGGGTACTGCCGCCGACCCGTTTATTGCCGCCCAAAAGATACGGAAGGAAATCCCGGATGTCATCACGCTGGATGTGGAAATGCCCCGCATGGACGGGCTTACATTTCTGCAAAAAATTATGAGCCAGCATCCTATGCCGGTGGTTATTGTTTCAACTTTAACTGAAAAGGGATCTGAAACAGCCCTGAAGGCATTGGAATACGGCGCGATTGAAGTTATTCAGAAACCACAACTGGGCGCCAAGCAGTTTCTGGAAGAATCGCGGGTACGCCTCTGTGATGTGGTCAAGGCTGCGGCTCAGGCGCGGTTAAAACATCAGGCCAGGCCGCAATGGGTGGCGCCAAAGCTTACCGCCGATGCCGTTATTGCCAGACCAACCAAAGCCATGATTGCCACCACAGAAAAGGTGGTGGTGGTAGGCGCGTCCACCGGCGGCACCGAGGCGCTGCAGCTATTTTTAGAAGCGCTGCCGCTGGATGCCCCAGGCATTGTCATTACCCAGCACATGCCTGAAAAATTTACCGCGGCGTTTGCCACACGGCTTAACGGCGTTTGCCCAATTTCAGTTAAGGAAGCGGAAAACAACGATACGGTTGCGCGTGGTCGCGCCCTGATTGCACCCGGCAACCGCCACACTTTGCTCAAGCGCAGTGGAGCCCGCTATTACGTTGAAGTTAAAGATGGACCGCTGGTCCGCCGCCATCGCCCATCGGTGGATGTATTGTTTCGTTCAGCGGCGCGATACGCGGGCAAAAACGCCGTAGGCGTGATTATGACCGGCATGGGTGATGATGGGGCCAACGGCCTGCTCGAAATGAAACAGGCCGGGGCCACCACTATCGCTCAAGACGAGGCCACTTGCGTGATTTTTGGTATGCCTTACGAAGCCATCAAGCTGGGTGCCGTAGACAAGACGCTTCCTTTACAAGCCATCGCCGGGGCCGTGCTGCGGCTGTGCCGGTCCTGAGACTAAGTTCTAAGTCAAGTTCTAATTGATGGGTGTAGCATTTGGGCTTTGTGCCCTTTTTACTGCTGTAACAACACTCACAAGGGGCTTAACTACCCGTCAAAACAAAGTTGACTTAGTACTAAAAAATGAGAATTAATTAACGGCATCGCTTCAATGTATCCAAATAACAGGTTTACACTTTAGGTCAAAAAATAAGAGATAATCCTTTCATTCCGCCGCAGGTCCTG
>CAYWSS010000730.1:0-3138 GCA_964460505.1 uncultured Caldilineaceae bacterium
AATGAAAATCTTTACCCTCACCCCGCTGCTCGTAGTCAGCCTCGCAGCGATAGCGGAGTGGCGTTAGATGACCGAAGGTCCACTGCGCTGCGCTGCGTATCTGACTACGAACATTTTATACGAGGAGTTCCAGAATTTCCCGGCGCCTGTTGGTCTGAACAGGTGAAATTCTTCCAAATCTCTACGCCGGCGTGATACGTGATGTAATCGTTCACCCCCCCGCTTCGCGTCCCCCCGTGAACGGGGGGAAGTTTAAAAACCCTCTCCCCTCGTGAGGGCGACCGCACTCCCTAATGGTCGAGGCTGGGGGGGGTGAACAGTTACTTTGACCTACACGTTACAGCAGCTTATCAATGGCCGCAGCCAGTTCTGACATATTGCTGACGCGGTGAACGGCGTAGGCATAGGGCAGATATTTGGGCATGTCGCTGTCTCCGGTTCCCCACTGGCTGGGATGCTCCGGATTTAGCCAGATGACGCGCTTGCAGCGCCGCTGAATCTGCTCCATCAAATCCAGGCGAGGGTCTCTGAAATTGTTGCGGCCGTCGCCCACAAAAATGACGGTGGTGCGATGATCGATGGTGTCGGCATAGCGCATCATCAGCGTGTTGAGACTGTTCCCCAGGTCGGTGCTGTAATACCCGGGCTGCAAATCGCGGCGGGCCAGCACAATGTCCAACGCTTCTTCCGGCGGGTGTTCGGCAAAGTTGCCTGTGATGTTGCCCAAATTACTGACAAAGCCAAAGCTGTGGGTGCTGCTCACCTGATCCTGTAGTTCGTAAATGATGTGCAGCAGGAAACTGACCACATTGCGCATGCTGGTTGAAAGGTCACATATTAACACCAGCTTTGGTTTTAGATGCCGGCTTTTGTATTTAATTTCCAGCGGAACCCCCCCGTACCGCAAGTTGGCCCGCAGTGTCTTTTTAGAATCGAGCACGCCGCTTTTAGCCCGTTTTCGGCGCAGGGCCGCTCTGCTTCGCAACTGAGCCACCAGGCGGCGAATTTCGTCGCGGAGCATTTTGGCCTCCCTCTCTGCCAGCCCTTCAAAGGGGCGATGCATCAAATCCTGACCCTGTTCGCGCTGTTGGGTGTACTCCTCGGCGCGCTGCCGGGCTACCGCCCCGCCCACGTAGCGCCCAATTTGTTCGGCCAATGCTCCGCGGTTGGCTTCCATATCCTCCATTAGTTGGCCAACCGATTGTTGATTCATGCCCAACTGTTTGAGCAAATCGGGTAATTGCTCCATCAATTGCCTGAGCAGATGCATGCCCAACTTACGCATCATCTCCCGCTGAATCGAGCGTTCCCCGTAGGGATAGGGGCGCGTGGCGTTTTGCAGCCCGGCTTGCCGGCCCAACTGCTCCAGCGTTTCCTGATTGAGATGTTGCCCCTGCAGCATTGATTGCAACAACTGCATAAGGTTGTTTAATTGTTGGGAAGTGGGTGGCCCGCCCCTGAAGTTCTGGCGGGATTGCTGCTGCTCAGCTTGCTCTGATTGTTGGCGAAGCTGTTCCAGCAACGCTCTAAGCGCCTGCCGCAACATTTGTTGCTCTTCCGGCGATAAATCCTGGTTAATGTCTAACAGTGGGGGTTCGTCATTGCCAAAATAGAGCGGAAATAGCTGTTCAAAAATGGGGTGATCCTGCATATCTTTGACGAGCGTGGTTCGCAAAGAATCGCGAAAATCGGTTCGGTTGCCAACACCCATAAAATCAACGGCGTTACAGGCATCCTCAGTTTCCGCAATGGAAACCCGCACACCGACTGCTCGTAATCCGGTGATAAACTCAACAATTCGCCGGTCCATCAATTACACCCCTTTTCTTAAATGGCGTGGTTCATTTTGCCAGAAATCTGCTTTTTAAATTTGGTAACATTGCCGGCAACGTTCGTAATGCGTAATGCGCAAAAAGCAGTTTCATCGTAATCACGTTTCACGTATCACTCAATTAAATGGGCTACCGCCCCAGAATATTCCGATAAGAGCTGAAGTCATCGGGGTCAAAATCGCTCTGGCCGGGCCGGTGATGCCCTCCATTTGGGCCGCGGCGGGCGATAAATTTTTTGGCCCGAACAATATCAGATTCGTGTTTGAGCAACACGGTCATCGTACTTTTGAGTATATCTTCGTCCAGTTGCCGGGCGTTAAGTTTTAGCAGCGCCTTGGCCCAATCAAGCGTTTCGCTGATGGAGGGAGATTTTTTCAGCCCCAATTCTCGCAATCTGTGGACCAGGGCCACGGCTTGTTCGGCCATTTTGGGAGCCAAGTCCGGCACTTTCAGGCGAACAATGTCAAGTTCGGCCTCAACGGTGGGATAATCTAAAAAGAGGTACAAACATCTACGCTTAAGCGCTTCGCTCAACTCGCGGGTGTTGTTGCTGGTTAGAAAAACGGTGGGATGATGGTTGGCGCTGATAGTGCCCAACTCGGGCACGGTTACCTGAAAATCGCTCAACACTTCCAGCAGAAACGCTTCAAATTCAACATCGGCCCGGTCAATTTCGTCAATGAGCAGCACCACCGGTTCGTCAGAGGTGAGGGCTTGCAGCAGGGGGCGGGGCAGCAAAAATCGTTCGGAAAAGAATACTTCCTCTTCCGCCGCAATCCGGTCAGCGGCATCGGTCAGAGAGGTAGCGCTTTCCACAATGCTGCTCAATTTGTCGCGCAGCAATTGCGTGTACAGCATCTGTTTGGCGTATTCCCATTCGTACAGGGCTTTGGTTTCATCCAGCCCTTCGTAACATTGCAAGCGAATAAATTTTCGCCCGGTGACAGCGGCCCAGGCTTTGCTAAGCTCCGTTTTCCCCACGCCGGCCGGCCCTTCGCAAAGAATCGGTTTGCCGAGCTGGTCGGCCAAATAGACCACGGTGGAAATATCATTGGAGGCAATGTATTGCTGTGTGAGCAGTTTCCTGCTAATTTCCTGGGTTGCTTCAGACATTGGGGCGCTCCTTTGTGATGGTAAACAGTAGTCAGTATCCAGATGTCAGTAATCAGATTCCGGTGCCGGAAGGCAGGGATATGTGGGCGGGTGGTAGTGGGTAACAAGTGGGGCTGGTTGCCGAAATCCGGCAACTGAAATGTACAGGTTCAGTAAACCCGGTGCTGTGGCCGGTCTCCGACCGAGCCACCTA
>CAYWSS010000731.1:0-3136 GCA_964460505.1 uncultured Caldilineaceae bacterium
CCCAATGGAACTACACGGCTTCTCCTATTGGGTAATTTATTTAAGTGCCATTCCTTATTTTAACTTTTCCCAAAACGTGCTATAATCCTTTCACTGATCCGTTACCGGATTCAAAATTTTATATCTAATTTTGAGTATTCCAATGGTTGCCCGGCTCAAATTGCCGGGCATTTTTGTTGCAACAGTCAGGCTCGTACTTGCAAAACGGGGTCCAACTGTTGGCAGACAACAGGGGGCATATCCCGCAAGAGATGTGCCGTGTGCATAGGACTCAACATAAAACGCAAGTAAGGAGCATTGTAGTGACAACCGAATTTTCTCAATTGGATCTGCACCCGCAGTTGGTGCAGACCGTAGCCGAACTGGGCTACACCACCCCCACCCCCATCCAGGCCGCAATCATCCCGGTGATGCTCACCGGGCAGGACGTAATTGGCCAGGCCCAAACCGGAACCGGCAAAACGGCCGCTTTCTCGTTGCCCATTCTCAATAATCTTGAAAACAAACAAAACCACGTGCAAACTCTGGTACTGGCTCCCACACGGGAGTTGGCCATGCAGGTGGCTAACGCCATGCACAACTACGGCGCTCATCTTGGCGTGCGGGTGCTGCCGGTGTACGGCGGCCAGCCCTACAGCCGCCAGATCAACCGGCTCAAACGGGGGGTAGATATTGTGGTCGGTACGCCGGGCCGCTTGCTGGATCTAATCCGGCAAAAAGCGCTGGATCTCAGCCGGGTCTCAACCGTTGTACTGGATGAAGCGGACGAGATGCTCAGCATGGGCTTTATCGAAGATATCGAAGCCATTCTGGATGAAACCTCACCCGCCCGCCAGACCGCCCTCTTTTCGGCCACCATGCCGCAGGCTATCCGACAACTGGCCAGCCGCTACATGAACAAACCCCAATCAATCAGGATGGAGCAAAAAGAGCTTACAGTCGATACCGTTGAGCAGCGGTACTATCTGATCAACCAGTCAGATAAACTGGCAGCGCTGACCCGCCTGTTTGAGATTGAAGAAATTTCCAGCGCGCTCATCTTCGCCCGTACCCGGCTGGGTACCGGCGAACTGGCCAACGAGCTAACCGTCCGGGGGTTTCCCGCCGAAGCATTGAACGGCGACATGAGCCAGGATGCGCGGGTGCGGGTGTTGGGTCGTTTCAGAAACAATCAGATCAAGGTGCTCGTGGCCACCGACGTGGCCGCCCGCGGGCTGGACATCGACGATATTTCGCACGTGTTTAATTATGATATTTCGGAAGACCCGGAGGTGTACGTTCACCGCGTGGGGCGCACGGGCCGGGCCGGCAAAACCGGCATCGCCGTATCGCTGATTACGCCGAAAGAACAGTGGCGATTGCGAAAAATAGAATCCTATATCAAGCAAAAAGTTACCAAATCTACGCTGCCCACCGCGCAGGATATTGAAGCCCACCGGCAACAGCAATTGGTTGAAAAAGTTAATGTCTGGCTAAACCGTGGTCGCTGCCAGCAGGAAAAAGCGATTGTCGAGGGGCTGATGGAACACGGGCACGATCCTGTGGAAATTGCTGCCGTGGCCCTGAAACTGGCTCGCGCCGAAGAAAAACAGCGGCCCATTGCCGCCATTGGCGAAGTGAAGGAATGGCGTTCGCAGAAAACAAAACAAAATGGCAAGCGCGGCTACAAACAAAATGGCCGTGATCGAGATCGAAACGGCAGTTCCCACGAGAAAGGAATGGTCCGACTCTCGCTCAGCACCGGAAAATCACACGGCACCCGCGTTAACCATGTGGTCAGCGCCCTGGCTCACTACGCCAATGTACCCGGAAAATCGTTTGGCCGCATCCACATTCAGGACCAACGCACGTATGTCGATGTGCCGGAAAAGTTTGTGCGGCAGGTCCTGGCCCAAACCGGATCCTACCGCATCGGCCGGCGGCCAATTACGGTGGAAAGAGCATAAGAAAAGGCTGAATGCAGAAGTCAGAAGGATGAATAGCAGACATTTAAATTCATCCTTCATCCTTCTGCATTCAGCGTTCCTCATATTGACTCCCGCTTCACCCTTATCTAAAATATCGTATCAGGAGTAATTGCTGATGTGTGCCCTGGCTACCGACCGAAAATCGACCACCGTGCGCTCTATCAGAGCCGGCGATGTTCGCAGCCTGATGCGTTTAATTGAGACGGATTGGCGCGTTCAACTGCGAATCTCGTCCAGAGAACTGCGATCCAAAGTAGCTAAAATCCCCAGCTTTTTAGCCGAAGACGGGGTAGGTATCCGCGGTTTTATGATGATTGAGCCGATGTCCTCAAACATCGCTCTGATTGTTGGCACAGGGTTACGTGACACATGGAGCGTTGAACCGTTTCTTGATTTACTCCTGCCTCAAGCGCAACAGGTGGCCAGAGACAAAAACTTGCAGGCGTTGGTCTACATTGGCAACGCCACCTGGCTTATCGATCAATTGGAGCAACGTGGTTTTGAAACCCGGGAATGGATAGTTGCCTTCGAACGGCAAGGCACCGAACCACCGCCCTTCCCGGTGCTGGCTCCGGCCACACTTCGCACCGCCCACTACAATGACCTGCCCGCACTGCTCAGGCTTGATAATCTGGCCTTTGAACATATCTGGCATAAATCTGCCGGTAATTTCAGCGAAGCCCTGGCCCGGGCCGATTCCTTTACGGTGGCCATTATCGACAATCAAATTGTGGCCTACCAATGGTGCGAAATGTACGGCCAACACGCGCACCTCACCCGGCTGGCTGTGAACCCCAATTTTCAGGGCAGAGGCATTGGCGCACAACTGCTGCATCGGGCCATCACCGATGCCCTGTCATTGAATGCCAATATGATTACTCTGAATACGCAGCAAACTAATCGCCGCTCGCAGGCCTTGTACGAACGGTTTGGTTTTGTATCTACAGAAAATCGGATGCCTGTCCTCTGGAACTGCCTCAAATAGGCTAACAACCCTCTTTCTGACACGCTGAACAGGTACCCCCTCCAACCTCGACCATTAGGGAAGGCGGTTGCCCTCGCGAGGGGGGGGCGCGAAGCGGAGGAGATGAGGCTGAAATTCTTGAACCCAAAATTTTGGCATTGTTTCAATGTAGCCACATAATCGGTTTACACTTCAAGTGAAACAC
>CAYWSS010000732.1:0-3123 GCA_964460505.1 uncultured Caldilineaceae bacterium
CAGGTACATTCAGGCATGATCCCTCATTTTTCTTAAAAGTTCCGGTTTCAAGCTATACTGAAAACAGAATGAGAACGGAACTTTTGAGATGTCATTCCCGCATGTTTTTAGCGGGAATCCACACTTGTAGGCCTCGCTGGATGCCCGACCGCAGGTACATTCAGGCATGATCCCTCATTTTTCTTAAAAGTTCCGGTTTCAAGCTAATCTCAGTATAATCTCAGTATAATACGCAATATGGATGTTTTTAGATTAAAAAAGCTGCGCGTTGAGGCCTATGACCGACATCAAAAAGAAAAAGTCTCCGGAAAAAGTTAATCCCACCACCGTCCTGTTTGTGCGGCACGGTGAAAACGAGTGGACTAAAAGCCACAAGTTAGCCGGCAGATCCCCGGGGGTCCATCTGAATAAACAGGGGAAAAAACAAGCCAGAGCGCTGGGCAAGCGGCTGGCCAAAATTAATCTGGACGCCATTTATGCCAGCCCGCTGGCAAGAACCATGGAAACGGCCAAGGCCATAGCCAAAAATCAGGGCCACAAAGTGCGGGCCAGACCGGGCCTGCTGGAAGTAGATTACGGAAAATGGACCGGTAAAGATATTGCAAAACTGGCCCGGAAAAAAGAGTGGCCGGTGATCCAGTTTTACCCCAGCGGAGCAAGTTTTCCCGGCGGGGAAACTATGTACCAAATGCAGAGCCGCTTTGTAAAAGAAGTCAATGGGCTGGTTGCAAACCACCCGGGACACACCATTGCCGTTGTCGGGCACGCGGATCTCATTAAATCGGCGGTGGCTCATTATTTAGGGGTACATTTGGATCTCTTTCAACGGATTGTAATCAGTACAGCTTCCATTACCACCATTATGTTCACTCCAATGGGGCCGCGGGTTGTTTGCGTTAATGATACCAACCACAATCCGCCGCCTTCACAAGAAAAAAGCAAATAAAAAAGTGGCTCTTTAGGAATTGCCGTGCGCCGGGCGTACCCCAATATGTAGTGGCGCACCCTTGTGGTCGCCCAAGGCAGGCACAAGACCTGCCGCTACACCACGGAAAATACCAAAGACCCCTTATGCATAAGCATTTGTAGAAATGAGAATTAATTAACTTACCCATTTCCTTGGTATTGCGTATTGCGTATAATTTTGCTTTTTACGGAGTACGCAATACGCAACATGTTGCCGGCCCCAATTGAGTAAGTTATTTATGCGCCATTCCGTAACCGCTATAGTAGCGCCCTTTTGCCGTTTTTACCCCCCCCTCAATCCCCCTCGATTCGGGGGGGAAGTAAAATTCTCCCCCCTTAAAAGGAGGGAGTTAGAGGGGGGGGTGAGCAGTTACACAAAATTTAGCAAAGTAAGGATATAAATGATGTCAAGACAGTTGACAGACTTTCATCCGGTTTCGAGAATTACAATTGGGGCGGTTGGCCTGCCCGGCCGGCGTATATTTTTATTGCAGGCCAGCCAGAGCGCTGCCGGCAACATTACCCTGAAATTGGAAAAAGAGCAGGCCAGGGTGCTGGCTTCCAGTACCCTTGAGCTGTTAGAGGAGTTGGAAGATAAATATTCACTCGGTTATTCTAAAATTAATGAACCGCTTAGCTCTGACTTGATGCTGCACGAACCGATGGCCCCCTCCTTTGTTGTAGGGCAAATTGGCCTGGGGTACGATCAGGAAGAAGATATGGTGGTGCTGGTCATTCAGGAACTTCAAACCGAACAGGAAGCAAGCCCGGCAACCGCCAGATTTTGGGCTACCCGCGCCCAAATGAAAGCACTCAGTGACCATGCCCTGGAAGTTGTGAACCAAGGGCGCCCCGTCTGCCCGCTTTGTGACGAACCCATCAACCCCGATGGCCATTTCTGTCCAAAAACCAATGGATACGAAACAATAAAATGGTTTTAGACTCCAGGCATCACACCCGGTTTACACCAGAGTATATTTGGGCAAAACTGAACAGCGCAAAAAAACTAACCCCCAAAAGCATGCTGCGGCCCGATCATGATTTGATTGTTGGCACACTGCTTGAAGCCAAAATGGAACTTCAGGGATTAATGCCCTGGAGTTCTAACTATACATTTTTAGTCAGGTTTTTGGGAGCCGGTAAACCTGAATTGTTGGGGATTTACAAACCCGGAGAGGGAGAACGCCCTTTACGGGATTTTCCCAGCGGCTCGCTGGCCCACCGGGAATTTGCCAGCTACCTGATAAGCCAGCTTCTCGGCTGGCCCAACATTCCCCCTACCATTTTACGAGATGGCGAATACGGGCTGGGCAGCGTGCAGTTGTTTGTTGAAGCTGAATACGAAGCCCACTATTTTAATATGCGGGATGTACCGGCCTTTACCGGCGACTTTAAAAATATGGCCCTGTTTGATTACATTGTTAACAACGCCGACCGTAAAGGGGGTCACTGTTTAAAAGGGCGGGATGGACAAATTTGGGCCATCGACCACGGGCTTACATTTCACACTGAATCAAAGTTGCGTACTGTTATCTGGGAATTTACGGACGAGCCTATCTCCGGGGACAAACGGGTAGATTTGGCCCGGCTGAAACGACTGCTGGGCGAGCCTGCGCTCTGTCAGGTAATGGCAGACCTGATAACCACGCACGAGCTTGAAGCATTAAAACAGCGCATTGGCCAACTGGTAAAAACCGGTCAGTTTCCCTCACTTTCGCGGGGGCGCAACGTTCCCTATCCTCCTATTTAACCCACGGCTTTCTCATAAAAATATTTTACCCGGTAAGTTCACTCTCATTCACCATTTTAGAAATTGGGACTCACGGGCAGAAGGAAACACGGACAAAAATTTAGAATAAATCAAACTATCCGTGTTTTTTCCATCTGTGAGTCCAGAAAAATGGCAAGTTTAATAAGATGTACATTTTATGAGAAAGCCGTGCTATTTAACCGGGAAGGAAACGTAAACAGAAAATGCCTGCAACGGCTCAATAATTAGCCACGGAAAAATGCCCACAACAATCGAGATAATGGTCAACGCGCCAATAAAAAGCAACAACGGCAAAGGCTCGGCAACCAAAAATACCGGGCCGGAAGTCACTCTTTCGGCTCTGGTTTTGGTAATGTCATCAGGCGTGAGCATGGCCCTAAACCCAC
>CAYWSS010000733.1:0-3121 GCA_964460505.1 uncultured Caldilineaceae bacterium
GAAAATTGGGGAATAAAGGGGTAAACTATTCGATTGCCGGAATCAATCACAAACCGGGCGGCAAACAGGATTGTCAGTATCTGAATGTGGATGCCGAAAAATGCGGTTAGGCGGGTGCACCATGCGCCCGAGCTGGATGTGGGTACCATTGTTGCCCCTCCTTTGGGAATAAGCGAATAGGCGAACGGCGAACAAATACTGTTTTCATCACTCGTTGCGGGCAAAGATGCAGGTTGAGTTTGTCTCCTTTGAGGAGTTGAGTCTTGTTCAATTCCGATCACGGATTCCCTGATTTCCGTGGCAGCAGGGAATGCCGGTCAGGCCGGCGCAGGCAGAGAAGATTTTGGGTAGCGATAAACCTGTTTTTTCAAGACCGGCGGCCAACTCTGCCAGGGGAAAGCCCATCACGCCGGCAAAGCAGCCCTCCAGCTTTTCCACGGGGTTAAACGGCTGGTCCTGAATTCCGTAGGCCCCGGCTTTGTCCAGCGGAGAGCCGGTGTTTACATAGTCATCAATTTCGGCGTCGGTGTAGGCTCGCATCCGAACGGTGCTTTGTTGGAGCCGGGTGACAATAGAGGGGGTGCCGTTTGGCATTAGCCGGGCAGCGGTTAACCCGCTGAGTACAGCGTGTGGCTGCTGCCGCAATTGCTTGAGCATTGCAACCGCATTGACGGGGCCAGTGGGTTTGCCCAAAATCTTGCCGTTCAACACCACCAATGTATCGGCCGCGATGACCACCAGCCGTTGATATTTTCCGGCATCCGGAAAAAGGTGGGCCAGGTGGTGGACAATTGTTTTGGCTTTTTCCAAACTCAAGCGGGTTACCATTGCCTCCGGCGGTTCACCGGGAAGTGGGGTTTCATCAATCTCGTTTACGCCGGCGGCGGCACCAGGGGCTATTACGGAAAATGGAATGCCCACTGTTTGCAGGAATTGGCGGCGGCGGGGTGAAGTAGAGGCCAAAATAAAATAATCAGGGTGTGGCAACCCTGATGCGGATGTGGTCATTGGATTATTTCCTTTGTGAATTAAAATGGTTCGATGGGGTCAACCGGCAGCAGTACATAAAATTTACTGCCGGGATTTTTCTTGCTGCGGCCCCGGCTTTCTACCCAGATGCGCCCTCCATGGGCTTCCACAATGCCTTTAGCAATGGGTAACCCCAAGCCTATGCCGCCTCCCTTAAAGGCCGTTTTGCTGCTGCTGTGGTAAGCGGTGTTTCCAACGGCGTAGAAGCGTTCAAAAATTTCTTTTTGTTCAGTCAGGCTGATTCCTATGCCGGTATCTTCAATCATAATTATCACGCTGTCCTGTTCATCCTGCCCAGAAGCAGCGGAGATTGTTGGGTCTGCGGAAGGTTTGGCCGGGGGGGCAACCCATCCCTTAACCAGAATAGAGCCGTGGTCGGGGGTAAATTTTATGGCATTACTGAGAATATTCCAAAAAACCTGACGCAACCGGCGGGCATCGCCGTTAAGCATGGGTAATTCATCCAGATTTTCCAGAGAAACATTTAGTTCTCTGTCGTTTTTTGGGGGGGCTAATTCTGCCAGAGCTTCGTTGATTATTTCATGAAGTTGAAGCGGGTAGCAATTGAGCCGCATCTCCTCCGCATCAATGAGAGAGATATTTAGAATATCGTTGACAACTTCACTCAGGCGATGGGTGGAGTGGAAAATACGGTCGGCCAAATCCTCAATGTCTCCGGTTTTGTCACTCTCGGATTTGGTTTCTGCAATTTCTGATTGCAGCAAACGGGCGTAGCCATAGACCAGGGTAATGGGCGTTCGTAGTTCGTGGGCGGCAATGGTGATAAAATCGGATTTTAATTTATCAATCTTTTGCAGCCGAATGTTGGCCTCTTCCAGGGCCATAATCTTGACCTCGAGCCGTTCGACCAGTTTTTGGCTGTATTTGCCCAGAAAATATTGCCGTTCGTCGGAGGTAATGGCGTCTTTTTCCCCTTCCAGATAAGCAATAACCTGGTGTGGAAAATTATCAATATCGATGGGTTTGGGGATGTATCCATCGCAGCCGGCGGCGATAGCCATTTGCCGGGCACCTCTGGTGACGTTGGCAGTTATGGCCACAATGGGGATATTTTGCAAACCGGTGATGCTGCGCATACGGGTGGTAGTTTCGTATCCATCCAGGCCGGGCATGTTAATATCCATAAGAATGAGGTCTGGATGTTGTTGCTGGGCAATCTGTAACCCTTCAATGCCCGTACTGGCCTCAAGCACGCTAAACTCGTACCCGGTCAATATTCTGTTGACCAGGGTCCGGTTAACGGGGTCATCATCAATGTATAAAATTTGGAAAGAGGTTTTTTCTAAATCCTGCGCCAAGGTGGCAATCTCCAATCGATCTCGATTTTGGAATTTTAGAATTCAACAGTGGTATTCTAGCTGAGCACATCACTGATACTTTCAAAAAGTTCTTCTTCCATAAATGAGCCTTTTTGTAACAGCGATTCAACGCGGCCCGAAAGGCGTTTGTAATCTTTCCGGGTAAGGTCTTTGGCGGTAATTACAATTACGGGAATGTTACGTAATTCTTCGTCGGCTTTAATTGTATCCAGGACTGTAAATCCATCAACATCGGGCATCATTAAATCGAGTAGAACCAGGTCTGGTTTTTTTTCACGGATAAGCGAGATGCCGCTGCCTCCATTGACGGCTTCATAGATTTTGTATTTGCGTTTGTACTGCAAAATTCTACGCAGCAACATGCGGGCGTCGGGTTCGTCTTCTACAATGGCAATGCTTTGCACACGTTCGTCCAGCCGGTCCAACGCAGAAAGCAGCCCCTCCTGGCGAAGTGTGCCGTAGCTGTTAATATTTTCTACTTCGTGCTGCTCAAGATTTTGAACCCGGATATGGCTTTTGACACTTTCTTTTTCCAGAATCTGTTTTTCTATGGGGAAGGCGTGACCGGAGGCATTCACCACCACCGTTTCTTCGGGGCGAATGATTTGCTCATTCATCATTTTTATCAAGCCGGCGCAGGCTACGGCGGCTGGCCGCGCCGTTCGTGACCCTTCCCTTTGCGCGACAACCCGCCAAGCCCTTAAACGGGGAGTGTTGACTACCTGTACACATCGCCACGCGTCACCTTATCC
>CAYWSS010000734.1:0-3115 GCA_964460505.1 uncultured Caldilineaceae bacterium
CTACCCCGATCCGGGTACCAGTTGGTCAGCCATTTTGCCGGCCTCCTTCTTTGGCGGGCAAAATAACTCGCCCTATCTCATTCAGAAATTCAGGCTGCCCGGTTGGCTGGTTGATGGAGACAGCACCGCCATTTTGGGTCTGGAAAAAGCCGTGCACAAGCTGCTGAACGCCGACTTCTTTGGGGTCAACAGCCCGGACGATCATCTCTACGCCGCCGTGCGCGTCATAGACGGCAGCAACGTTATTACCCTGACCGACAAGGTGTTGATTGCCACCGGCTCCGACAACCCCGATGATGAGCGGACAAATATTAATCCCAGTGCCCCGGATGCAGACTCACTGGGGCAGGATGACTGGGTAAATGTTAAAAAAGACCTGTTTGAAGGGATCACCGGCTTGCCTGATCTGGTTGGAAAAGATGCCGAACTGCTCATCTACTCGCCCAACCCGGCCACCGGCAGCGGCGTTAACAATGATCCAAACCGCTCGACCACCAACTTCTACCTGGACAAGATGGATCTGGAGGTGTGTACCACCCAATCTCCGCCCACCTACCAGCCGGGCACCGGCTCTATAGAAGGGCAATTGACGGTCTTTATCAATGGCTCCTACCGGCGGATAGATGGGGTGCAGGTCTGGGCCTACAAAGTGGATGGCCCGGTACACAGTACCTTTACGGTTAATTCAAACGCGCCCAACCCCAACTACGGCTTTTATAATCTGGACCCGGGCCTTTACATTCTGTACGCGCAATATGTAGACAGCAATGGCTTTACGTATGTGGCCAGCAAATCCGTATCCGTGGTAGATAGCCCCACCCCGGTCACGCAATCATTAATATTAGACTTCTAGGCTTCGCGGTGGTACATAGTATATAGTAGACATTATACCGGTTAGTCTTATGTCAGCCAGAAGGAGCAGGACCTACGGCAGAATTAAAGGATTTTTAGCCTGTCATTCAGAAAATCCCGCTCTACACGATGGGGACAAAGCGCATTTCAATTAAATTGATATAATGTCTAGTAGAATGTAACTATTCAGCAGGGAGACATTTCGGTGTAGAATCAGGTTAAGGCTAAGTACAGCTTTTTATCCGGTTACGGGTGGATGCCCGTAACCGGATGAAAGCCATCACCTGACTGAATCAATGGATCCAAATTTAGGAGCGAGGCGTGCTTCGCGTCAGATGCCGAACCTTGCCGCATCTGACGCTGCGCAGTGCCGGCTCCACGAAAATTGGATCTGCTGTGAATAGATAGGGAACACATATTATGCCGGTGCTGATCCGGTTACAGACAGCACACACGCAAAGTGCGAGGAATAAAACATGTTGAAACCGATAAAAATTCTAGTGGTGGCAATTAGCCTGGGCAGCGCCTTTTTTGTGGCCTTGTTTCCGGCGATTATGGGCCACGCCGCCCCCAGAGCCTTGCCCGCATGTGGCCACGGCTCTGTTTCCCAGAGCAGCAGCAAGGCCTCCGGCCCGCCGGCTATTGCCCAGTCTCAGGACAGCAGCCAATATTTTACGGCCATTGCCTGGTCGCAGGGAGCAGATTCATCAAGCCCGGCCGGCACCATCGAGCTGGCCTACTCTAATGTGATGACTACAACCCGTGGCTGGAGCCGGCTCACCGTCGATAGCGCCGTAGCGGACGGCAACCGGGACCCCAGCATTGTCTTTGACCCGGTCATCAGCGATACGGTTCATATTGCCTACCGTAAAAACAACGGCATTTATTACAGACGGTGCGATCTGGGCAACGGTACCTGCCCGGTTGCAAAAGACCTGACCGCCACGGCCAATAACGGGATGTCGGTGATTGATAATAATCCCCAGATTGCGTTTATGGACAGCTTGAGCACGGTGGTGATTATCTACCAGCATAAAGATGGCGCCGGCAACGATCTGCTGGAATATGCCTATATCCGGAACAGCGGGACAGGCTCTCAATTTTCTGATTTGACGCTGACCGACAACCCCAGAAGTATATATATTGAGGAAAACCCAACTATCGCCTACGCCAACGGAAAAGTACACGTGGCGTACACCAAGGATAATATTGGCAACACGGTTGACAGCATCGAATATCTAAATTTTAGCAGCCTCGGCCCGACAGGCCTTACGCCGCTGGAACAGTTTGACCTTAATCAGGTGGGTACCCTGAACGATCTCGAACCGCTGTTTCCCGCCATTGGCGCCGCTGGAAACACGGTGGGGCTGGTGTGGCAGATTGATGACGACAACGGCTTTAACGACCTGGCCTATGTCATATCGACCGATGGCGGCAGCAGTTGGACTCCTAATGGCGCCGGCAACAATTTTTACAGGTATGCCTTTACCGGCGACGGCAGTAACAACGGCAGCGGCCGCGCTTCCTGGATTACTGACAATCCCAACGACCAATTTACCGGCGGCTTAAAGCCCGACATCTTTGTTGACGGCAGCACCTTTCACGTGGTCTGGCAGGCCAAAACCGGCAGCTCTCACGATATTTATTACAGCCGTTTCAGCGATACGGCTACTCCAAAATGGCAAAATGGCTCCACCACACAACTGTTTACCGAAACCCAAACCATCAGTTATACCAACATGACAGAAATGTATCGCGACGGCATAACCGTGCCGGAATTTGGCTCAAGCGTGGAGCCGGCGGTTATTTTTGGCGAACCCGGCAACCGGCTGCAGGTGGTCTATATGTCCAAGGTTAGCGGGGCCAGTTGGGATATTTATTACAACGGCTGGCAGTTGGGATCCGGCGAAGGAACCACCTTTAGTTTTGAAGATACGGACTGCGATTGGCTGCCCGACCTGGATACTACCAAAGGGTTCCCTGGCAACGCTGAGTTTGTGCCTCCGGGAGAAACCTGTGGGGGAATTGAACCCAATGATTGTGATGGCGACGGAATACTCAACTTTATGGATGAGGACGCCGACGGGGATGGTTCGCCTGATTATGCTGAGATTGTTGGCGGTACTAACCCGTGGGATGAGGAAAGCTCTTTGCCCAAAACGTTTTTACCGATTGTATTAAAAAATTAAAGATTCTTCCAGAATTTCCGGCATCGTTTTATTCAGCCAAAAATGGTGTAAAAGATCGGTTTACACTTTTGGCT